>JAEZJQ010000063.1 GCA_023436305.1 Bacillota bacterium | reverse complement strand
CCTTCATTTTGTCATGCTCATTGCCATCGCAAATCACCATAGTACTTATTGATTCATCCCATATTACCTCCTTGCCAAAACTTTCGGCGATAAATCTTATCGGAATGTAAATCTGGCTTTTATATTGTACCGGCGCATTGCTGATACTTGATTCTTTTCCGTTAATCATTGCTTTTGTACTGCCAATATAAAAGGCAATAACCAAGTCGTTCTTTTTTACCGTTATACTTTTGTCGGCTGAATTCCATATGATATGGGAATCGTCGTTTTGAACCCCTAACGCCTTTAGTGTCTCATACAATGGAAAAAGGGTTGCATAATCCACAATAATCGGTTTATGAACAAATTTAATATACTTGCCATCAATTAAAACTTTTACTAAATCGTCTTCCGTTATCGGGCTTTGGTCTTGAGCATAACTGCTGAATAAGTTACAAACAATAAGGCACACGGCGAAAACTACAATAAGTATTTTTTTCATGACTTACCTCCCGATTATTTATTGACTGAATTCGGTATAGGACTCATACGCCTTACTGGAAAAAATATTGCAGTTTTGTCTCTTTAGAACAGAATATCCGGGGCATCAACAAGGAATAAATCTCTCTTCGGGCAATCGAACTGCGGAATTCCTTCTAAAGTGAAAATTGTTCCTAATAAATGAAGGTTTCTTTAACTTTTTTAGAAAGTATCCAGTATAATGCCATCGCGCCAAAAATAATAAAAGAAACACCCCCGGAGATCCAGTCGCCTAAACCTAAATTTGTATGATAAATAAGGAGTGGCGCTAACTTCTCCGATTGGTAACAAATAAAACAAAATATCCAATAAACAGCCATGAGGTTTGGTAAAAAGCGCGATCTCTTAAAATACATAATAATTAGTGCTGTTGTAAATATGATTATTAAAATGTGGAAATGCAAAAAAAGCATATGAAATTTAATCCGGGAAAAAATTATTTGTGAATTATCGTGCCCAAAATTATAGCTATATGAAATCAACCTAACAATAATGAATAATAGCCATACTAATAACCATCCACTAAATTGATAGTTAGTATCCTCGACAGGGTTCATCAAAACCTTGTCGCTAAAATATTGCTTAACGCGTTTCGATCTTGACCAATAAACAATTCCGGCAATACCTAAAATAAAATATGAGACAATGAAAGCCCCATTTAATTGTAAAGACGGGAAAATGAACCATGAAGCAACTTCCAGTATTTCAGTGAATAATAGATCGAATACAATATAAATGATCATAAGTTTCGGGGTAATCTTATTTTTTAAAACAAAAAAGATAATAACCCCAATGATAAGTAAAAGTAATATCATCGACCCCATTGCTCTAAAATTCACAAAAAGCATTTCGTAATCAAATTCTTTGGCATAATCCGGCAAAACATTAAAATCATTATAATGAATTAGTCTGCTCAAATAATCCGGTAATAATGATATAAAAAAATAAGCATGTCCCAGGAAGCGCACATTTAAAAATACAAACCACACCAGCAGCCATCCACTTAACTTTTGATACAATCTATAATACTCATTGCACCAATGCAACATAGCATAACCCCTTCACCAATTTTATATTCCAAATGATCAATATTCCAAACCACCCATCCCTGCTGGTAAGTGGCCCGAGTTTCAATTTAACTCCTCCATTGCCTCATGTTTTCTTTTGTATAAAATTTGGTAAAATCACGATACTTTTGGCTATCCATCGAATTAATAAAATCACTGATCTTTTCATCATTTTCTAAAATAATTTCAACACAATAGGAAATATAACGCTCATTACACTCTTTATTTAATTCAAAATAATAGTTTGGAAATTCATATTTAATTAGTCTATTGTTCAAATAATTAGATAAATGAATCAAATCAAATTCATACTTGGTTTCTAAGTCATGATGTTTTAATACACAATGTATCGGGCCGCGATCATATATAAAAAATATTTGGTAACTGGTAGAATTTAGTTTACAATACTTCCCCATTCCTCCATCTTCTTTTTCGATAATTGAAAATCCTAAATCAAATAATGGTTTTGTATAAGCATCGATAGCCTCGAAAAAGTTCATTAATTTTTCCCCCTAAATAATAGAGATAGTTTGACTACTTTCTAAAATATCTGGTGAAATAAGTGATTTAATGACAATTCAAATTTATGGATATCATACGTAACATCCCTTAAATCCGCCGGTAAATCAACACCGGCTAATCCGGCTCCAATTTGAATTATCGTGCCAAGCAACGTACTCTTATCAGTATAATTCCCTAATAATACTTGTTGTTGCGTATCATCGAGATACTGGCATAGGAGAAAAAAGGTCACATCAGTAATCAATCCTTGAAGTGACCTTTCACTATATCATTCATTAAGAATGAATTCAAATCCACTCATTTTTGTTTTTTTGATTTACCAAAGAATAAGAATGTACAATTTCCCCAAATTATAAAATTGTTTTGGAAAGAAAATGCTCCATTGTTTAATGCTCTAGTTTCTCTTTCTTGATAGTAGGTATTACTTTTAAAACTTTGCTTTACCTTTGCCTTGATAAAGTTTGAATATCAACAATTGGCTTTGTTTTATCAAATAATACTTCTGAAAAATCAAATTTTGGAACTTTGCCATCTTTATAGGCCCTTATTGACTTTCCTTCCCAAACAAAAGCATCCTCTCCTAAATAGCTCTTAATGTTGTTCTTTACATCATCTGGAATATCATTAAATACACTCTTTATAGTTTGTAATGAAATAATATTTTGACTTACTTCTTCAACCCTATAACATGGAGTATTTAAGATTTTGTCCTTTCCAAACATTTCGATATAAGGTTGACCTAAAAAAACCATCCAGTTAATTTCAGGAAGTCGAATTTTTAAATCAATCGGTGCTTCCCAACCCGGAAATCCTTGGTTTAAAATGTCACCATGCACTGGTTCGATTAAAACTACCAATTCTTTGCATAAATCAATAAATTTATTATAACAATCATGATCTTCTAGATAGTTTATTTCTACAGACATACTAAAACAGTTAAATCTTGCCTGATTGTCCTTTTGCCACATAATCAAATATTTAACTTTAGACCCTTTCTTCTTTTCCATCAATAATTGTCCCATAACATAATTTTCAGCAGCATTATTTTCATTGCACTCATCATTCATCCATAATTTAACACATTCTTCAATATTGCTAAGGTTGTACTTCTTTTTTAATGGCTGATATACACCAAAAACATCAGGTACAAAATCTTTTTTATACTCATTAATTTTGTTTAATACATTAACAGCAAGATTATAATCTTGAAAATTTTTTAGACTTTGTAGACTTAGTTCAACAAAAGGATAGGTATTCACTTATTTCACCACCACCGTTATTATTCTCACTCCTGAGATTCTAGCAGCACTTAGCATTTCCCTTGGTAAAGTTACACTTTTTGGTACATAATAAATAAGAGTTTTTGATGCTGTTTGTTGGGCTATTTGAATAAATCCTTTTGCTTGGGCATCAAACGCAATAGTACCTGATTTTGCATCTGCAATAGCAGCGACAGCATCATATTTATTATATATTGTATAATCAGGTCTAACAGAAGCTCTCCCTTCGATATTTAATACAGAAAATTCTCGTTGTGTTTCTAATAATCCCTGCTTATCAACTCCTTTTAATATTGTTCCTTCAACATATGTATCAAAAGAATTCCCAACCTGATTATTTTTTACAACCTGAGAAGTCGTCGCGACCTTACTTATACACCGTTGTTCCAGATACCACATTGCGCCGCTAATAAACCATTTCGCAATATATGCTCCTTCAAAAATCAAATAAGTAGTAATTACAACATTAGCCGCCTTGGCTACCCGGTCCCCTTTGGTTGTGTTTAAGAATTCGGTTGCCCATAGAGGTCCCATATTGTTAATATACTGCTCTAATGTACTCATTAGGATCGATAACTTTTCTATCGACCAACTGGGTCCACTCATGATGCGGTCGGGCATCATATAAATAATCCCGGTCAGTACGATTTTTTAGGGGATCCCTCGCTTCTTCTCTATTTTCATTATACTCTTTCCAATAAAATCCCCTTTCGCTTTTTCCTAAAAGGTCATACGGATCAAATATTTTTGCATTATATAACCACGCGCCGAATTTAAATCCATAAAAATTATCCATCACCCAAAACAAGCCACCCAGAAACCCCGGATACGAAAAGGCTTCCCCTGTCGGATCATTCCGGTTCACCGGCCCATTGGCGCAATAGACATATAAATTGGGATTATTGGGGTCCGCCGCCGGGTCTTCGCTGATAAACCTCCCCAACTCACTATCATACCATCGGGCGTTGAAGTAATAAAGCCCCGTATCCGGATCATACTCTTTGCCGGTAAAACCGTGCAGTTCATCGATCACGCCTTCCTTGCCATACTGGCTGCCGAACGCCATATAATCCGCATTCCAAACCACTTTTCCTTGTTGATCAGTGAGCGCGCGGATGGAACCGGCCTGATCGGTATGATAGAAGTAGGCTGGAGCCTCGCTATCCCCAATCACCCCGTCCACTCGGGCCAGATGTTGGCCCAGAGCGTAAACATAGGACTTGATTTGGCCGGTAGTGATATTCGTTTCAACGATCGGTTCGGTCCCCTCGAACACATAGTGGATGGTCTCCGTATCGGTCTTTTTAACCACCCGCAACCCATCAGGGTCGTACCCGTAACTTGCGACAATCCTCTCATTTTTCCGGACCTCGCTCAAACGGTTCAATAAATCGTACTTGTACTCCCAATACTCCACTCCCGAGCCGCTTGTCGCGGTAAAGGTGACTTGATCCGTATCGATGCTAAACTTATTGCCTTTCGCCACCAAATTACCGGCATTATCATACTTGAACGCATATTTGCCGTCGGTCTTCAGCCGGTCGCTACTTGAGTAATACGCTGAATCATAGACCTTCGCATTTACCAAAGTGGCAATCAACTTGATCCGGTTTCCGGCGGCGTCATACTGGTACTCTTCCTTGAGTCCGCCTACCCCCTGGTAGACTTTGACCATCCCGGCCAGCGCATTGATGAATTGGGGATCACCCGCCGGGTTATTGTCCCCGTCCCGGCCGTCACATTTCGCGTGGATCTTTACATAGCGGGCGGAGATGGGATCGTTTAAAGTGATATGGATAACGCCCCTGTCGCCCAAACTATACTCCCAGCCCCCCGCCGGAATTGACGCATAGGTTGAATTGTCGTCCGAAACATAAATCGCAAACGTACCTCTGGCCAACTGGTGGTTTTGATAGCTTACATCCGGGATTAACTGGATCTGCTTGATGTTTGAAACTTTAACCCCAAAGTCAAGCCCGATGCTGGAAGCGTTATAGTCCAAAGCCATAAATGCCGTCTGTAGCGTGCTAAAGTCCAAACTCTTTTGTCCAAGATAATCCGCCGGTTTATATCCCGCCCTTCCCGGCGCTTCTTCAAAAAAGTTGCCGGGAGTTATGGCGGTCTTTAATTGGTTGTTGTCGTAATAATCATAAACGAAATCCCGGTTGGCAACTTGGTCATGAATCTTCGTGATATTTCCAGCCGGATCATAGGTAAATTGATATTTTATGATATCCCGGTTGCCGGTGACATTGAAATTTTGCAAGCGGCGATTGCCGTCATAATCAAAATTTGTGGTTACATTGTTCGCCAATGTCAGACTCTTTACCAGTCCATCATCATCGTAACCGATTCCCGCCGGGGCCGTAAATCCTTTCACCTCATTCAACCGGCCCCTGGAATCATAGTTATATTCGATCTTGCCGGTGGCTTCCGGGTATGTAATAAACCGCAACCAACCGGCTTTGTCATACTCATACCCGGTACGGTAAGTTTTACCGTCAAACCGGCGTTCAACCGCATTCAGACGGTTAAGCGGGTCCGGAATCCGGTCGTTATAGATGACTGTGTTGCCATTATCGGCAACCGCCAGGATATTACCGGCCCCGTCATACTCATAACCCACCGTATATTGGGTGACATTATCGGCTCCGGTCAGATTCAAGGCGGATACACGGTTATTATGATGATAACTGTATACCCACCGGGTCCCGCGCCGGTCCTTGATCTCTTTTACATTCCCGGCTAAATCGTAATTGTAAATGGTGGAAATCCCTAAAGAGTCGATTTCCTCCATAACCCGTTTTTGCTCATCATAGTGTTTGATCAATAAAAGATCATTGGCGGTGATGGTGGCTACCTGGTTCCCGGCTAAATCATAACGGTAGACGGTTGTCTTTTGTAACGGGTCGGTAACTTCAGTCAGCCAGCCGTATCGATTGTATGTATACCGGGTGGTATGGCCGTTCCCATCCGTCACCGCCGTCCGGTTTCCATACGGGTCGTATTCATACTCTTCCCGGCCTTGCGGATAAGTAACCCGCCGTACCCGCCCCAGGCTATCGTATTCGTTAGAAACGGCATAGCTTGAGTTAGTGGCGATATCCGTCCAAATCCTTATCAAAGTTTGGTTGCCGGTTTTATCGTATTCATATTCCTCTTTCCGGCCCGGACTCTCCAAGGTATGGACCCAGTTGCGCGGATAATAAGTATAACAGGTCTTTAATCCATTTGCGTCTTGCTCTTCCACTTTATTTCCCGTCAGATCGTACCGGGTCTCCGTATACGGATTGTCATAATCCGAAACGGCCCCGTAAGGATTTTCCGGCGGCGTGTTATCCGGCAATACGGTCCGGTATAGCCGGTTGTACTCATCATAAAGATACCAGGTCGTAAAGGTCTTATCACTCCGGGGGTCATTGACGGCCAGTTTTTTACCGGCGTCATAGCGATACCAGACCTTGGGGGCCTCGTCGCCGTTGCGCGGATCAATCTCCGCGATCCGGTTCCCCGCCGGGTCATAACGGTATTGTTTCTTGCTGCCGCCGGAATCGCTCTCTTTGAGTTTCGGCTCCTCTTCACTGAAGAGAAAGCCCCGGGCCGAATACGTATACTTCCACTCATGGCCGTTTGGATCAATGGTTCTTATTTTATTGCCGTTTGCGTCATAATCATGGCGGGTAGTGGCGGTAACCATCTCCGGTTGCCCGGTGGCCATGTTCAGCCGGGTTATTTTTTGGGTTACCGTGATTAATCGGCCCAGCACGTCGTATTCATATTCGGTTTTATTCCCATTGGCGTCGGTCTCGCTTGTCTTTTGCCCCATATCGTTATAAATAAAACTGACCTTGGGGCTTAACCAGCCTGGGTTTCGTAAAGCCCCCCGGTCCGTTACGCCGGGCGATACCAATGTATCCTGAGGCATAATGATTTTAGTCAAATAGCCGGGCGGACTGTAATTATACTCGATGAATTGTTTGTCCGGATTGAATTGCCGAACCTTATTTCCCAAGGAATCATAAGTGAAATCCCAAACATAGCTTTCCGCCGTATCCCCGAAAACACACTGCCGGGTGGCTTTGAGCAGCCGATCAGCCCAATCCTTTTGTTCGATTACCTTATTGCCGTTCTCCTGGGTCAACGTGACTGTATTGGTAAGGTCATTATAATCCAGGGTGGCGTATACGGACTCATCTCCTGAGACTTCGGCAGGGAAAATAATTCGGGCGATCCTGCCCAAACCGTCATACCGGTATTGGGTGACATAATTTCGCGGATTGACGATATTGTCGAGCTGGCCCAGATTGTTATAGTTATAGACCGTGGCCGCCTTATCAGCCGTATACCTGGACATATGGTTATACCGGGCTTCCTCTTGCAACCGGCCCAGGCCATCAAAGGTATAGAGCGTTTTTTGCCGGTTCTCGTTCCAGTATTCGCAAGTACTGGTATTGCTACCGGCGGCATTATCGGTATAGATATACTCGCGGTAGGGTTTATTACTCTGATTGGGTTCCGCCGCCGGGACGGCGAATGGCGTGTCATTGTCATCCGGCAAATAAATCCGGGTGATCCGGTCCAAATCATCATAACAATAATAAGTCACATAACCCCGGCCATCCATCTCCCACTGTTTCATGCCGAAAAAGTTATACCCGAATTTGAGCCCGATATCCGGCAGCGCATTCTTGCCTGCGTCCTTCAGCCCTTTGAACTTCCATAGCGCTGGGAAGGCTTGATAGGTCTGATCATAGGTGATTTCTTCCGTTAATCCGTTGGGACTTACTTTGGTCTTTAGGTTTCCATTGTCGTAATAGGTAAACCAGGTAACGATGTTCTTCGTGCCTGTATTAACCGTTATTGATTCAGGTTTCAAATAAGTATCATGATATTTATAGGTAGTAGCCGTACTGGATGTAAGATTGGTTAAGGGATTTATATTGGTAATTTTCACTGTTTCGGGCAGATTTTTAACCTTAGCGTGATTAAAATAGGTAATTTCTTTCTTCAACCTGGTCCGTCCGTCGGTTTGGAGAGTCGGGTTCCCCCAATCGTCATAAGTATTGCTGATTTTATATATCTCTTGTCCCCCGCGAACATGCTGTTCTTCGGACAGTTCTTGTAAAGGTAACTGATTATATTTGTAATTCGTAGTTTCAACTTCTTTATTGCTATTAAATACCTGGCTAGAATCTATTAATGTGCCTATATATTCACTCTTTTCGGTTTGATAGCCACCTGAACCCCTTATCGAAATTGAAGAAAGAACCGGATTATCAGTCAATTCATATTCAACCCAACCATAAGAATAACCCGGAATATAAATCGACCCATAACCGGGTATCGCCCGATAATAACCCAAAACAGTTACAGTATAAGATTTTTTTATTAGATGTTTAATCTTAAGTTTAATACTTTTCGAATTCCCAATTATTTGTGTTGATAATAAATATGAATTTTTTATAGCAATTTTATTATCATAGCTGCCATTTAAATTACTGGAATAAAAACTTTGATATTCTGAATTCAAAGTATAAGCATAACTGGTACGTTTATTTCCTATCGTATGCTCTTTAACAAGAATCTTATCTCCATAGTAGCTAAAATAATTACTGGAAAAGTCTTGATTGCGGATATCGTAAAGATAACTTGAAATTATTCCGGTTGGATAAGTTATTTTATCTAATAGAATCAAGTTATAAGAAAAATTAGTTTTTCCCAGTTTTTTCAACCCAAATGATGTGTTTTTATACTCAGTCTTACGATTTAATGGATCAATAACTTGATTTAATAGACCATTTCCATCATAATTATACGATATTGTTCGGTTGCCAATTCGGATGGACCCGATAAACCTTTTTGAACCGACAGGTTTATAAGTAAACGTAATTTCCCTACTCAATGAGTCAGTAATTTTAGATATTTCCCGGCCATTATAAAAATATTGAATGGTATTTTTGCCATTGGGACTGACTTTTGAAATCACTTTTCCGGTTTCATCAAAAATATACTGGCTTCCATCATTCATTTTTAATGTATATTTTCTGGTTTGAAGAGAATATCCAAAATAAAAATGAATTCCTTGATGATATTCAATATTACTTTCAATCCCTGTATTAAACGATCCGACATCTACCAACTGACCAGTTGGTAAAGATAGATATATCCGAACTAAACTACCATTAACTATACGCGCAATCCATGGAACATTTAATACCCATCCAATCCCTAAAGTATCGATTGGAATAATACTATCAGAGATTCCATCAAAATAACCTTTTTGTAATGCATCTGAGTTATAACTACGCCGAATTTCAAAATCAAAACCATCCCGTCCAGGCAGTGTCAAATCAAGCACATCTACTGTTAAACTACCGGTAACAGGCGATACCGACTCATTTGAATTCTTAAAATATGATTCATAGGGATTGATAAACTCGGATTTCGTTATTTGTGACGTAATATAATTATCAATTAAGCTGGCATAATCGATTGTCGGGATTGAGCTCGCTGAAAGACCACCGGAATCTCCGGCACGTACAACCGTCTCATTCCCCGCTTTATCGACCCCCTTTACTTCGACTGTATGCTCATCCCCGGTTAAATCTTGCGGAAACTGGTATGGACTGGTAATGGGACTAACCCAAGCTCCGCCATCAATCCTGATTTCATAATGATCGATTCCACTAACAGCATCAATCGTCTCAAAACTGAAAGTGGGCCGCGGATTATTGGCCCATCCGGTTGGCTCCATGACTACCTTAAAGAGCGCGGGGCCTTGGGAATCAATCACTACATCACGGGTTTGCGTAAATTTATTGCCATCGCCGGCCTCAACCGTAACCGCAATAGTCTGTTCCCCTTCGTCTAAAGCAATCCCGGTGCTAAATGTCTCTCCGGATAACTCTGTATTAACGCCATTAACCGCTAATTTGGCGGGAACAATTCCGGTTACCGATCCGGTCACTGTAATATTTGCTGTGTTTAACAAACTCCCACTGGCGGGGGTAACGATATTTATTCCCATAGCGGTATATGTAACTATAATTTTAAACTGATTGGTATTTCCCACCCCGTCGCGGGCATTGATATCAATCATATTCTGTCCGGTTGTTAACGAAATTAAGGTTAAAAACCGGCCATCAACCACCGGCGTATCTTGCCCGTTAATTACTAGAGTGGCCGTGGTGATATCACTACAAATACCGGCAATCTCCAAACCGGCTGACGTCACCGTTAAACCGTCAAGTTGCCGGTCGAAGCGAATCACCGGGGCCTGGGTGTCCCTAATGGCCTTCCGTTCCAGCCGAGTTACTACACCATTGAAATCAACGGCCTCAATTTGAATCCGGTTTTCTCCCTCCGTAAGATTGGCCTGGCAGGAGTAGCTACCGCTGCTCATTGCCGCCGGAATGCCATTCACTTTGACGGTTTGCGCGGAGCTTACCGTCCCCTTGACAATGATCAGTGAATCGCCGGTATATGAGATTTCAGGAAGAGCGCAGGTTAAACCGGAACCGGGCGATGGATTGTATGAAAAGAGTATGGTAGTTGATTGGTCTAAGGAGTCCGTAGCTATCAGAGTTAATGTTTGCGGTCCGGTTACACCCGCCGGAACAATAATCGGATAAACAAAGTAATGGCCTTGCAACGAGACATTCGTTCCGTTGATGGTTAAAACCACCTCCGGATTATCAACAAAACCTTTCAAATTAACATTATCATTGGAGGTAATCACCGAATCCATTGGCGGATTCAAGATGGTAATCCGTGGAGGAGCCAGATCGATAGGACTTCCATAAACTTCAACTTCGGATAAGGAGGCAATCCATTGGATATCCGGGGTTTGAATACGGATTTTACCGGTTACCGGAGTTCCCCCAAGAATCGTAATTATTGATTCGCCGGTTTGAATCATGGTAGCATCCAGTGGCGCCCAATCATTATTTTGCCAAACCGCCACGGTCAAATTGGATAATGGCTGTTCAGGCTGGGAGTAAAACTTGATTTGATTAACTTGCGCCTGGGCGTTAAGATTGATTTCAAGTGTATCACCGGATATTGAATCGCCGCTATACCGGCTTCCATCAAATAAGCCTGTTAAACTGGTATTTCCGGATAATATTGAGTGAACACCAATTTCACCAGAGTCCGTTGTGAGTATCAGGCATACATCTTGCGTGATAGCTACCCCCAGGTCGAATGAAATGATATTATCCCCGGAAAGCAATCCATTGATATCCATTGGTAATTTAGCCAATACGCAATGGGGCAAGGAGAATAACGCCATATTGGAATTTACGATTTGTCCATTTAAGGTAACCTTCGGATGAAATGAGGTTATTCCCGCCGGAAGTGTAAATACAAGCTCCGCTTTTTCAAATTGGGAAATTTCATCAAGATAAAATTTCTGTGCGGTAATTCCGGTTAGATTTTCACCCAGTAATATAGTATCTTTTGAGATTTGCTTGGATTGCCCCCAGACTTCAAGCTCAGCCAATCCGCCCACATATGACCCAACAGCTGTAATATCCAGCTTAATTGCATTCGCAGTCAAATTTGACGGCAAACGAATAGTCTGCCAACCGGTGGGTAAATTCGCAAGATCGATCCTCTCACCAATCGGTGTCCAGAAACCATAATTTTGGGCACTGATCATTACCGAACCCGAACCGGCGCGGTTAAAGAATTTCACCAGTGATATCGTTGTTATATCAGCCAAGGAGTAAGTTACGGTTACATTGCCCGAACTACCGGGAGCGCGCCAGGAAGTATAGGTATTCCCATCGTTCAAGAATTTCCCCGGGTAATGAGGATCTTCCTCAGAAATTGTGACTTGTCCTTGCAATCGGACTCCTTCATCGGTTTTATGTCCGTAAACCTTGATTTCACCAATATTGCCAAGGGTGGATTTCTGCAAGGGATTTTGCAGCACAAACCTGATCCGGTTCGTTTTTGCCCGGTTCCAACTCAGGTCGATTAAGCCATTGGTTAAATTGATATGCTTCTGTCCGGCAAATGGCTGCCAAGTTCCTTGACTATCAAGATATTGGAGTGAAACATCTTCCGAACCGGCTGTATAGCCTGCTATCTCCATATAGCCGATAATTTCAGCCTCCGCCAACAAAATTTCAAACCATGTATCGGAAGGGGTGGTCGCGGTTGTAGACCACACTGTCGATGGATTCCCATCATACAAATGCCAGAGGGGCCTGGCCGGATCGGAAAAATTTCCGCCAATCATCGAAGTGATATTTATTTCTGCCGGTTGTCCTTGAGTGGCTGAAGCGGCAACCAGAAGAAGCAAGATAAAGATAATAGCCACAATAATTTTTTTATACATTCAAACCGCCTCCTAGAGATTCATTCAAAGTCACAGATCATATTTCTTTCAACTTCTGAGACTTTCGACTTTACTTTTCACTTTTAACGATACTCATTACCCTCATTGGATGTAGTATTAAGCTTGTCTATCGGTATATCATAGAGAAATTGGTCATAATAATGAATACCGTTACTCTGAAAGATACAGTTCTTTATTACTGGATTGCAACCGTGGTCCTCCTTGATCCCGTACACCGTGTTTGCGAGGAAAGTACAGTTTTCCACGGTAATACATCCTCCATAGCAATGCAATCCGGTTTCGTTCTGACTGAATATATCATTCTTCAAGGTAATGGAACCGCTACCCGTACAGGCCACTCCCCGTATCGCCCGGCTTATCTCGACCCCATCCAGTATCCCCGTACCCGCGCCGTCAAAGCGGATACCTTGCCAGGTTGTGGCCGGAGATTCACCGGTGAACCGGATTCCTTTCCCGGGGTCAATCACATCCAATTGTCCACTCACCCGTAAATAACACTCCGGGTTGACCTGGACAACCGTTCCGGGCTTGATGGTGAGTTGAATCCCCGCTGGTACAATAACATCCTCCGTGATAGCGTGGGTTCCCGACCAGGTTTCGTCAGCGTAAAGCCGTCCTTGTGATGTATTTACAATATGAATCTTTATGGTCCCTTGATATTGGACTCCGGTATCGTCAGTTGCCGTTACGGTTACGATATACGGAGCATCCGGTTCGCTTAAGGACCGGTAAGTATGAGTTGCTTCCGTTCCACAGGCAGTTGCGCCGCCTTCTCCGAAGTCCCAGACAAAGCCGGTAAAATGGGCTACCGGATTGGTTTCCACTTCAAAACGCAACTCTTGCCCCTTGGTCCCCCAAAGATTCTCTCCAAAAACATTAAAACAGTGCGGTAGTGGATAACGGGTATCGATATATAACTGATTCCATCCTGTCAGTGATACTTCGGCCCGGTCCGGGACAACAGGATTACTTTCGATACAACACATTCTCCATTCCAATGTTGTCTTATCCGGAAAGGATACGGTTACTTTTTGATTATTCACTGTTGGTATCCAAGATTGAACCATAATTCCGGCATCCATACCCGGAACCCGGGTATACAGGCGATACTCCAGACTATCATCTTCCGAATCCATCATTTTGCCTAAAATGAACGTTACATCCGTATGGACCACAATCGGGCGCGGCCCTGAAATTGATGAATCCGGCTTAATATTCGGGATAAGGATATCAGACGTTACCGTTTTTTCGGATGCTACTCCATATTCATTTTCAGTATATACGCTGTAACGGTATTGGCCGTGTTTTACCAAATTATCACTATCGGTATATTTAAACCCATTCTCCTTTAACTGCTGGTAAGTAAGGACGACGGGTGTAATGGTATCCGGTCCTTCCCGTTCAAGGATATACCGGAAAGCTCCGGGATTATCTTCGAGTTGAAGCTCGACGCTATATGCAATCCGGTTATTTGATATCGATGCTTTGGGAAGCGCGTTTATCGTAACGGTTGGCGACCTGAACTTGACCGCGGCGGTTTTGGCCCAATTACCGGCATTATTTACCTTATCAATAGCGCGGATCTGGACGTACAGCGGAGTGTTCGTGGCTGTTTGGCCGGTAAAAACATATTGATTCTGTTGTAAATCCGTAATATCAATCCAGCCGCCGGTAGGGTCGGACGAAGTACCGGTTAAAGCGATTTGATATTTTTGGATACCTGATACATCGCTTTGTAATTGATTCCAAGTAAAATGAATATCATACATTCCATCCGGTTTTGGGATGAGTTGGACCGGTGAATCGGGGAGAGTTACAACGTTAGTCGATTTATCGACAATAAAGGTCAAGGAGCCGGGAGCGCTAAAATTCCCCGCTATATCCTTAACCCTTAATTGGACGGTATATTGCCCCTCGTTAACAAACAACCGATTGGCGGCATCGTTGTAAAATCCGGCCGATTTGGAAATCCAATAACTTTGATTGCTGTAATCCAGATAATAACCATCCACACCGGAGCTGGGGTCACCGGAATCAATTCCGGAATTCCAGGTTAGGATCACCGGATTATATCGGGTATATTGAATATTGCCGTTTTTATATAAACCCCCGTCTTGATTGTTGGATATGGACAAACCGGTTGGAACCGCCGGTTTAATGTCATCCAATTTGTAGCTGATTGTAAAATTGCACGAATATCCCATGGTTTCAGTCCAAAATAGCCAGGCTGAGCGCCACCATGAGCCGGTATTTAGTTCCACATAACAGCCTTGATTGGCGTTCAATATAAAACTCCCCGATTTTCCATTTCCGCCTGCATAGTTTACAAGATCACCGGAAGTTTGAATATTTCCATTGGCAGCGCACCGGCTGATTCTAAACCATGGCACGCTTCCATTCGAAGGGAAGGAGCCATCAAAATGCACGCTATAATTAACGGTAATTGGGTAAGGATATACCTTTAAAGCGCCTCCGGCCCGTGTGGAATTGCCGTTTCCCAACGGGGCGAACAGATAAGTTCCCGGTGTATAATTCATCGGAAAATATGCCTGTAGGGTATTCGAAATGCTTGAATTAACATCACCGCGATTAAACCCGAACGTATAGTCCAATTGATTACTTACGACAGGCAGGACTATATTTGATAAAAAAAAGACTCCGGCTAAGAAAATTCCAATTGCCACCAGTTTTACAATTTTCATCGTTTGACCCCTGCTTTCAAATGACTGTATTTCGCAAGCCTTTATTTTACTTTTTATTTGGAATTATTTACATTTTAAATTCTATGGTAAGCCATTCAATCAAGCAACCAAAATAATTCGTTGAATACCGCTAATTTTCTGTAAAATATAACAAAATTTTGATAAATAAAAATGTGTTTTGTTATAACGGCGAACAATAAAAAAATCGCTATGGCAGCGATTTATAGATAAATCAATTGAAATAAGGCTTTATTTTCGCGGTTTTCGATGGTTTTTCGGCAGGAAAGCGTTCATCGACGCACTCAAGCAACAGGCGCAAGTCCGAAAACAACGAATATGGAATTTAGCAGAAAAGCGATGAATTTTCTCGTTTTTACCATTCTTTCTCATCCTGATAATGTTACAATCGCGTTAACATTAACTCCCAATGTTGATATCAGCGGATTTGCCGCCTGATATTTAAAATACCGGCTTTCTCTCAACCATTCCCAAAACCCGATCAGCCTTTTCCATCCCTCGGGCCGTCCAGTCAAGCAGGTTCAAGAGTTGAAAAACCGCACCGTAAAATATTTCATTAATTCCCCAAGCCTTCGGCCATAACAGGCAAGCGATTGAAACCAGGAAAACAATTATTTTTGAAAGAATGGCCAATATAACTTTTTGCCTGTCGCCTAATGGTTTTCCCGGAGACTCGATGGGCGCTTTCAACCAGACAATGACATTGGCGGCAATTAGAATTAAAATTACGATAAAGTTCGGGATGGCGGTAATGGGAAAGACGATTGAAAGATAACTGATGCCCACCAGGGTAACGGCGCCCCCAACGGCGCACCGTAACGGGGTACTCATATGTAAACCTCCGGTGAAAGTTTTGATGAAAGCCCCGGTCAAGCCGATTAAAAGCGCTTCTTTGACGATTCCGAGCAGCCATGCAACGATCAATAATACAGTAACAGACAGGCAAAACGATAATATACTTTCAAACACGTATCTTACCATGGCTATTTTATAGGTATCCGTTTCGCCGGTTGTCCGGGATAGGCCTTCCGCCCACATAGTACTCCATTTTTTAAATAACATCCGGGCCATCTCCTTTATTATCTTTTCCCTAAATTTATTTAAAATTAAGCTTTTTTTATATCAAAGTAATACTCCCTTTTTTCACCTTCGGGTACGGTGATTTGTATTACTAAAAGGTTTTCCTCGGTATATGCAATATCCTCATCTGCCGCTAATTCTTCCGGGGTATAATCCGATTGAGTAATAATTTTAAATGGGCATCCGGCTTTTAACAAGGCCCAGGATTCACCCTTGAATAAGTTATCGGTTAACGAAAAATTAAGATCCCAGATGCTAATATTTTTTATAGTTGTTTCGCAAAGTTTTATTAATTCTTCGCGGGTATAGTCTGTTTTTATCATCATTCAATCTCCTTTCTCCATCGATTTGGCATATTCATTCCACAAATCCATGATTATCCCTTCTTGTTAATTAGAATTATGTGTTAAAAGAAGGAAACTGTTCTATCTTTTCCGGTATTCTGAATCTGAATTTTTTCAAGATTAAGAGATAAAGAAAAAAATAATCGTCAGGATTCCCCCAACGATTAGCCCAGAAATGAATATATAAATTTTTTCACGCCAAACAATCAAGACATATCCTTTACAAATTTCTCATTGTCAGCAATTATACGATTATAATGGATAGTTGCTCCCAGCAGCCAAACCACGGCAATAATAAATCTCCAAAACGGATGCCAATGGATATATTCCAACAACCCCATCCGGTGGAACACCTCATCCAATCCGGCGCTAACCAGGGCAAAGGAAAATAAAAATAAAAGATGAAGGTGCTTAATTTTCGGCAAAAAATAAATATACATCATAATCGCCGGAACCCAGGCCAGATTCAATAAAAACGGCGATTGAAAAAATGTGAACGGTTCGGAAAATCTCCAATAGAAAAGTTTAAACAACCCACCACCGAATACTATTATAAAAAATAAACTTCCCAAGTAACCCCAGACCAGACTAAATCCAAACAAGTGGCGAATCGTTTTTCGGGGAATTACAATCAACACGAGTCCACCCATTAAAAGAGCGAAACCAATATAGTAAAAATCCGCAACCGTAAGATTCTTGACCATGCCTACCTCCATGCTGTCGAAATGACAACTGCCCCATAAACCAAGCGAATACCGCGAATAATCTTCAAATGATTCCCCTGGATTGTTTTATTATTGATTTCAATGGAAAATTTTATTCAAATCATAATCGGCCAATAAACAGCGCCGGACAATCCGCCGTATAACCTTCGGGATATCAGAAAATCGTATCCCGCAACCTTCCAGACCGCGATGTATGCGTAACGGATTAAAGTTACGTATTTCGTAAAAATTAACCATTATCCCTCCACCCGGCCCAAGCTAAGCGGGAAGCTTATTCATCCCGCCATCGGCCTGGAACTCCCTCCAACCGCAAAAAATCCGGCGGATTCTCACCACCGGATCTTTTTTAAGTCATTAATTTTTTCACTTTTCTCTTTTCACTTTACACTTTACACTTTACACTTTTAGTTACGGCTCCGTTCCCCATTGCAGCGCCCCGGCAACATACCCGGTCACTTTCGTCCAATCCGCATAGCCTGTCCCGGTGGAATTAAAGCTGTAATCACCAGTCTGGGTATAATTTGACCAATCGGTCTTCGCCACTCTGCATTGGACCGGAGTACCGGCTCCGGTTGCCAAGCTCCCGGCGCCACTCGAAAATCCAATTTCCACATATGTATCGGCGCCGGTAGTAGTGGTACTCATCCGGGAAAAGGCCCCGGTAATGTTACCGCTCCCAACTTGCGCGTAATCACAGTAGAAATTCTGCGCTTGAGTTCCGTCCGCCGTATAATAATATCTCATCTTGACATTGGACAAAGTGACGGCGCTAGTCCCGGTATTCACCAGCCGGAAGTTCAGGTAAAGCTGATTGCTGGTGGCCGCGGTATTCTGATTATAGAATTGAACCTTAATATTCCCCGACGGAGGCGCTGTAGGCGTCCCGGTTGGAGTCGGCGTCACCGGCGGTTGGGTTGGCGTCCTCGTCGGAGTCGGCGTTACCGGCGGTTGGGTCGGGGTCCTCGTCGGAGTCGGTGTTACCGGCGGTTGGGTCGGGGTCCTCGTCGGAGTCGGCGTTACCGGCGGCTGAGTCGGCGTCGCTGGAGTCGCCGAGCTATAGAGCTGGCTTTTCGGAATAATCTCCTTGGCGATGGTGAAAGTACTCCAGGATAACTGGCAGGTGGCGTCACCGGAGTTCTCATAAAACTCCACGGTAATGGTGTACTTATTCCCCATGGTTAAGTCGATGGTTCCGGTATCCTCGACAGCGGCATGATCGGTCCAGTTATTGATAATCTGGACGTTGTTCACCCACATTCGGGCCCCATCATCATGATTCAGATAAAAGGTGTAAGTTTCGCTGGATCTTGCCTGAACTTGTCCGGTCCAGCGGGCGGAGAACGAATCACTGGGCCCGCCGGTCATAAAGGAACCGGTGCCCCAGGTGAAATTAACGGTGGGATCAACCCGGGTCAGCAAGGCGGTGCCGGATAAAGCCGTCCCTTGGTAGTAATTGCCCGACAAACCGTCCCCCGTGCCCGGAGCGCTGGTTGGGGCTACCGTGGGCTGAACATAGGAATTATAAAGCTGGGTTTGCGGCACAATCTGTTTGGTGAATACCGTGGGCGTACTCCAGTACAATTGGCAAATGGCATCCGACCCGGCGTCGTAAAACTCCACTGTGATGGAATATTTGGTTCCCCTGGTCAATGCAATGGAACCGCTAACCTCGGCGGCCTGATGATCGGACCAGTTGTTGACCACCAGTGTATTGTTGATATACAACCGGGAGCCGTCATCGGAATTCAAATAGAAGGTATAAGTTTCCGTGGATCGGGCTTCAATTTGGCCGGTCCAGCGAACTGAGAATTGGTCGGCCGGTACCCCCGAGCCAGGCGCGTTGGAACCCCAGTTGAAGTTGATGGTGGGATCGACTTTGGTCAACAAGGCGGTTCCCGTTAATGAAGTCCCCTGATAATAGGTTCCCAGCAAACCGGCGCCGGTGCCTGGCGGTGATGTGGGAGCCGGTGAGGGTGTAGGTATGGGCGTGCCCGGAGTGATGCCGTCGGCGACGAACTTCCGTCCGGCGCAGCCTAACAAGAATGAAGCATTATAGTCCAGGGCCACTTCCGTAAAAGTATATTGGTTCACATCATCGGTAAAGTTGTCGCTCTGATCGGGTCCCCCCGCCAAAGCGCCCAGCATCCCATGGGTCACGCCGTCCCGGTTGGGTTCGTTGGCCCGGTGATGCGGATGTTTAACCGAGTTTGAGGTGTAATTAGTCAGGTAACAAAGGCTCTTGGAATTGGCGCCCATACAATAATCCATCATCAGGTTGGCGGTGCTGTTGTAAGCGGACAGACCGAAATTCTTATACATAATGTAGATCAGACCGGCCTCCGCCGAAGCATACCTTAGACATGCCCAGCTATCCAGCCATGGCAAACCATATGTAGTCTTGCGAAGGGTCTTGGTAAAATAGTCGAAGTTCCAGATCAACCCATTATAGTATTTCACATTTCCGGTGAGCTTGTACATCATAGTGGTACAGGCCAGTTGAGAATCATCCCAACAGTAAGTCCAGGGTTTTTGATACGGTGGATCACCCGGATCGTTCTTCACATCCATCCAGGCGTCGGTGTTGGCCAGATAGGAGCTGTCACCCGTTGCAATGGATAACCAGATGGAAGCCCAGGCCAGATCGTCATAACTGGAGGTTGATGTATAATAACCGTCGGCCACGGTGCTTTGAGAGGCGGGATTTGCTTTAGCGACGTTGAACATGGCTTTCGCCGCGTTGAGATAGCTTGCGCCTCCAAAATTGATATACATTAACGCCAAAGAAGCCGCGGTTTGTCCCAGGATATCAGCCGCTGCATTCCGGTAGGACGGCCGTGATCCGGTTTGGTCTTCAGGAGGGCCCCAGTAACCATGGTCGGCTCCACCGTCACCAATTTGAACCACCAGGGTGCTGCCATTCCAACCAGCTAATGCATAATCACAGAATATTTGCAACTCCTGCTGGGCTTTGGTGAGGGCTGTGGAACTCCATTGGCCCTTAAATTCATAAATGGACCAGCCGATGCAGGATGCGGCGAAGGCCGCCGGCAATTGGAACTTTACATGGTCCCCCGCATCATGGAAACCACCGTTTATGGCGTCGGAGGTGTGGCAAGCGCCACGCCAGCTTGAAAACACGTTATTGGTGGCTACATTGGTCCCGCAACGGTTGGCGTCAAACCAGGCGATGGCCTTTTCCATGGCATCCCCATAATTATACGTTGCCGCCCCGGTATTGGCTATTGCCAGAACCAAAATAACCCCGATTAACAAGCAACCAACCATGATAATCCTTGTTCTTTTCACCATCAATCCCTTCCTTTCCGTTTTTTTGACTCGGTTGCCTCATATTTCCCCAATTCCTTCGATAATTTCGCTGATTGGGGAGACAGTCCTGTTGAATTAGAATTCCGTTCACCTCCTCCATTTTAAAAATGTGGCCACGCCTGGAAGTCTGTGCGAGTAACACTTCTTAATAACCCAAAACCACTATATATTGCATTAGAACATGTCACTTGATACTAACACGACGTGATTAGTATCACAACCAGACATGAATCGGCTTTGGAAAAGCCGCATGAATCTATTTTCGTGTTAAATATGTTTCGAAAATCGATTAGCCGCACAGACTCCTCGTTAATTGAATCGGCGGCTCAAACTGTTGCCGGTACAAATACGACCTTTGCCAAGAAAATTTATTGTCCATATTTACAGAATATTTATTATAATAATTTGAATACAGTTTTGATAAATCCTGCTTCGGATCAACGAATCAGAAAAATTTTTTTCCGGATTCTTTTCCAAATGAAAAAGGATTGTGGAAACCCACAACCCTATGTTGTATTAGCCATTAACCATAAAAAACCGGCAGTTTCCCACCACCGGATCTGGCTTCATTTGATCGGTAATTATCGTCAGATTCACAAACATCCATATCGATGTCCGGAATGGATTATCGTTTTATTCTCCTTCACCATTGAATTTCCGGCTTGTCCCATCACCATAATCGGCCTGAAAAGAATCTCTTTCATCCAAACAAGGTTTAACCACCCCGTAGTATTGACACTTTTCACAATGAATGATTCGTTCGCCGTTCGAATTTCTGCCAATTCTCTGCGTTTTCATATTATCGCAACGGGGACAAGAATGCGGCATCAATAAGTCCCGTACTCCGAATAGCGTCATATGATTCTCCTTTCATTAAAAAAACCTAAATATTACTATCGTAGTTGAAGAACTCTAATTTACTTTATTATACAACATTAATTTATACAAACACAAGGTTCTAGAAAGCGGCTAAACAAGCCGGAGAGCCGAGTGGTGAACAAATCTTCTCGTTGGCTATTTTATGGATCCTTCCGGACGAAAGCAAGATCCGGCAGTTCCTCACCACCGGATCTTTTTCTGTCACGAATTTTTCACTTTACCCTTTTCTCTTTACACTTTGATTTACGGTTCAACTCCCCATACTAGCGCGCCGGAGACATAACCGGTCACCTTGGTCCAATCCATATAACTTGTGGCTGAGGGATTAAAACTGTAATCATCGGTCTGGGTGTAATTCGACCAATCCGTCTTGGCAATTCTAGTTTGAATAACTATGCTCTCCCCGGCCGCCAAAGTACCCGCCCCGCTGGTGAATCCGATTTCCACATACGTATCGGCTCCGGTCTTGGCGGTGCTCATGGTCACAAAGGTACCGGTAATATTGCTGCTGCCAACCGGTGAATAATCACAATAAAAATTCTGCGATTTATCGCCGTCAATCGTATAGTAGTACCGGATCTTGACAGTGGGGAGGGCAATGTCAGCGGAACCGGTATTGGCTAATTTAACATTTGGATAAATCTGGTTAGCGATAGTGGATGTATTTTGATTGTAAAACTCTACCTTGATACTGCCGCCTGGCGTCGGCGTAGGATCCGCCGATAGCGTAGTAAATGATAAGATCTCGCCGTATCTGCCATAAGCGTAGGCCTGGAAATAATAAGTAGTATTGGAGGTTAAGCCGGTTACCCCTATGGAAGGTTTCGCATTTCCATAAACGAAACTCACGGTTTGCAGGGAGGGCGCGGTCCGGTCCTGCACACTGGTTAACGATGGGGAATAATACCAATGGAAGAAATCATCCGCGTACATACCTTGCGCCGGACTTATCTCTGTTAACGTTCCGTTTAAGGTCGCCGAAGTCGCCGTTACATTAGTGGCGGGATCGGTAGCAACCGAATATTCGGCCGGATGGATACTCGCGGTCGGTGTCGGAGTCGGTGTCGAAGTCGGGGTCCGGGTGAGATCATAATGAACCACATTGTAACAGGCAACCAGGTTGATATTATGATCCATGGTGATGGTAAGCGGATTGGGGGCGGGAGTAGGGAATACCTCCCCTTCCCATCGGACAAAAGTGATTACATCATAGACCAATCCCGGCGAAGGACTGGGATTGTTGGCGGTGATTTTCACCTGCGTACCGTTAAGAAATGTGATACTTTGGGTTGGACTATAATGATAAGTCTGTCCAGGACTGACGGAAAATGTCGCATCGGATAAAGGTACTGATGTAAGGCTCCTGGCAGTGACGGTCAATGTGTATGCGGTGGGCGGGGGAGTTGGCGTTGATGTAGCCGCCTGAACCGTGTTTAGATTAAGATGCGGCGCCCCAGAAATTGCAAGAGTAACAACTGTTGATACCAGGATTAATGCCATTAACTTAAGATGTTTTACCATGGTTTTACCTCCATTTTTGATGTTTTGAATCCCATGAAATAAGACTTAATCAATTACCTCCTTCGATTTTATTCGAACCAGTAATTCAATTTTAACTCAAATAGCAATAAAAGTCATTATTCACGTATAAAATTATTTTTGACAGTGAATTAAAACAATTGGTGGCTGACATATACGGGACTCGTGAAAAAAAACAATCCGATGACTCATCTTCACCGGATTGTTTGATTCATCGGTTTATTCACCTTAATTGGCGGTTTCTTTGACGATAATTTTTTAGGATACAGCGAGATCCTTCTTCTCTGATGCTTCGATTATCGGACAGCGGTTTTTCACTTTCACGTGTAATACCATTCCGTTGGTATTGGTGTTTTATCAGCAAATATATCTGGGTTTCTTTTTAAAAAGGATGTTACTAAATCAACCATTTTTCGTGCATCACAACTATATGTCTTTGCATCGCCTATTCTTCCCAGCTTTGCTATCCCATTTTTTAATAATGCGTCCTCGATTTTATCATAATTTTCTGATATATCACCGAACCGATGATTATGGGTACGTAATGGTCTTTCAAGTAACTTTCCATCAGGAGTTTGTATTTTCAATGGTTGATAATTGTCTGTTAATCTCATTGGTATTTTGTTCCATTCTTCAACTCCATGAATAATTGTGTTACTTCGTAAACTACATCCAACAAAAAGAATTTTTGCTCCTATATCATATAACTTGCCCCAACAACCATTTCTATGACATGGTGTATCCGATTTCTCTTCACCCCGTACATATTCTTCAGCTCCTTCTCCAAGAGCCGCGACTGAATGCGTTGGATGCCATGAACGAAATACACCGGGTCTCTTCATAAATAAATTCGATAATAATCCTACACATGATGGTTCAGTCATCGGATTAAAAATGTTATTTTCTTCATTTATCTTAGCCCATGTATGTGTAGGAAATATTAATAATCCTGCGTTCAAATATTCAATAAACGCATCCAAAACAGTTTCTGCTCCATTTTCCACTTCTCCAATTGATTTCATTGAAGAGTGAACCAGAATGATATCATTTTTCTGTATTCCTAAATCTTCTATCTGTTTTATTATTTGATCTTTTGAATAGGCCATTTTTTTCACCCTCCAATTGGTTTTCGCGCCCCAGGAAGGCGCGTTTTTTACATCGTCTTTCTGATAACGTCCTGCCGTTATCGGCACGCCTGAACTTAGCGCTATACCGTTTGGTGAAGGCGTGTGGTGCAGGGGTGCTTACTTCTTCGATTTCACTTACTTTAGCGGCCACAAACCCGAAGCGATAACGGTCGTGTTATCCATAGTGTCAAAATATAAGTCCAAGAAAAAACTCTGAGCGCCTTAATGACACTTCAAAGCCGTTGTTATGGTTCGTTTACTTGTTTATGTATTAGCTCATCAATCTCGCCAAGATGCAATTTAAAATGTCTTAGATAATCGATAATCATTGCTTTTAACGACACACGTTTGTTGAGTGCAGTAATCCACTCGTTATCTAATTTATCCATATTAACATTATTAATCACATGAACAATATGAAGATTAGAATATTTCCATAACTGAACTAAGTCATACCAATTTTCGGTTTGATAATTCTGAATCGCAACCCATCTATCATTATTGCCGAGATTCGCGTAATCCGGATAAATCAAAGGACTAGGCTGATATTGTAAATGAATTATCCGATGTATATTGTTAGAAGCTGAATCAACCATATGTCCAACAGTCTCCTTGATTGTCCAGCTTTCGTTATTTAGTCTAAACGTTATTAAATCTTCAGAAAGAGTCAATAATTTTGGTTCCCATTCTTCAATCAAACTTAAGAGTTCTTCATTATTCTTCATAAATTCACTCATGTTCTAATCCCCTTTAATATTTTCTGCTATTTTAATCCCCTAACTACCGGCCATGGAGAGCGTCGTTTCTTAAATTTTCTTTCTCATTTGTTCTCGAAAGGTTTTATAACCTAATGATTCCCAACTCCTTTTTCCAATGGGGTTATTTGTTAATACATTCAGTTCCACATACGCTAAACCTTGTTTTTTAAAATAATCTATTATCAGACGCTCCAAATTCTTCATCATGCCTTTATTACGATAACTTGGCAAAACATAGGCCCCACCAATATAACCAATTTTTTTAATTTTTGAAATGGGCAAAAAACATTCCTTGACCTCACCTGAAATAAAGCCGATGACACTGTCGCCATCTTTCGCCACAAAAGTAATACTTGTTGATGGTTGCTTAAGCGATTCTTTCAGTTTCTTTTCGAATTCAGTTTCTGATAATGTATCAAAATTAAAATAATCGTCTTTGGATTCATACTTTATAAAATAAGCTAATTCATTATAAAGCTTGGCAACCTCCGCGACATCTTCAACTACATTTCCTTAAATTCCATCTATGCATCCTTCTTTAGTCTTTTTAGAGCGGCATGGAAGCCGCTATTGGCCTAAATTTAAAGGCAAGGGCTGAGATCTAGTTGTAGCCGAACATTTTGTTCGAAATAACCGTTACCATTACAAGTTTTCTGATCATTTAACGGAATAAAAAATAATCCTAAATTTTAACAGTTTAATTATATACTATATTATATAACATAACTTTAAAACAATCACAAGGTTCTAAAACTCCCACAATAAAGATGGGGAATTTTGTTTGACAAAAAACACCAAAAACTGTCCGTTAGGCTTCTGGCAGAGATGTAATTTGAAATTGGCATAAATCTGGTTACTGATCGCAGCTCTTTAACACCGTTACAGTTCCGAAATTTATATGGTCCGAAGTAAATAGAGATTGATAAAAATAAAGAGGCTGTCCGAAAATTCTTCAAAAACAGCCTCTT
>JAEZJQ010000060.1 GCA_023436305.1 Bacillota bacterium | reverse complement strand
TTTTCGCCTTTCGCAATCCTTCCAGCCCCATGTCCTCTTCCCGGTTAATCAATTGAAATCCGGCGCCGAAATCAGCGGCGAATTGTTGATTGATGGCCGCATATATGCCATCGAATTCGGTATTGGCCTTTTCAATATGAATGACGGCCATATTATCGGTTAAACGTTCCCCCACCGCAATCGCTTCAATATTCCCACCCACCCGGATCACGCCGCCGCTGACTCCCAATGTCTGGTAGTTATTCATGACCAGGGCCATGGCTTTTTCCTCATCGGAACTTTCCCGCTGGCAGGCATCCTTGATATTAAACCATTCCTTATCAATCGCCAGACATTCTTCGAGAACCGGAGGGGTAATCCGCTGGTATTCCCAAAGGTACTTCCGCTGAAACTGGTTTAAATGATTCCGCTTGCTATGGTACTTTCGGCCCTCAAGTTTGATCAGATCCGTGGCTTGGTATATATAATCAAAAGTGGGAACGTCTTCCCGAAAATGCAAGGAAGGATCGATTTGTTGCAAAGCATCCGCCAATTGTTTGGGAATCCGCCGCAACCGCAATTTGAACCCTCTAGACCGGGCCAATTGATCCATGGCCGCTAATGCGGCGCTTAATTTCTCCGGATTGGTCCAATCGCCCAACGGTGGTAAAAAAAACGGTTTCCATTTACCGGGGGGGTTCGCTTGGAGCAACCAATAATCACAATCGGGTACATGGACTAATTCTAAACCATAACTATATTGCCACATAAAAAGATTGGTAAAGGTAAGATCCGAGATTTCCGGCTGTAAACAACGAAAAATCCGGTCCAAAACCGGTTTATGGGCCAAAGTCAATTCCGTGAAGACTTCCTTCATTGATTCTATTCGATTCATCCGCTGTTCGACCTATCTTCTCATTTTTATCCATTGATAATCTAGTTTTTCCCAAAACTCAATTCATTCAGTCAACAAATTCGCCAAAGCATATGGAACACAAAAGATGGGAAAGGTATTATTCATTGGTTAAACCTTAAAATACCAATCAAAAAAACTGATTTGAAAGAGGTATACCATGACATCCGAAACATCCACCCAAAAATTTACCCTGATCTTGTTTAGCGGTGACTTTGATAAGGCCATGGCCGCCTTAACCATGGCTAACGGAGCGGCCGGTAATGGAATGGAGGTAACCCTTTTTTTTACTTTTTGGGGCATCAATCTGCTTCGCAAACGTTATATGCCCGGCAAACGCCGCTTGGAAAATCTATTCAAACAAATGATGCCCGTGGGGGTTTCCCGGATCGGCCTTTCGAAAATGAATTTCTGCGGAATCGGTCCCTGGTTAATGAAACGCCTGATCCGGCAAAAAAACGGCCAAACCGCCTCCGATTTGTTTCAAATGGCCATGGAACGAAAGATCCGCTTCATTGCCTGTGAAGCATCCTTGAAATTATTAGGAATCAGTCAAGCGGAACTGATTGATTACGACCGCTTGGAGGTTGCAGGTGTTGACGCTTTTCTCAACGCCGCCCTGCAATCGAAGATTACGCTCTTTGTGTAGCTTAGGGCGTGGCATAGATTCGCGAATAACGTTTGGGAGTCAGTGCGCGTAACACTTTTCAATAGCATGTCCCTCGATACTAAATAAGCTTCGGAAACCGATTAGCCGCACAGACTCCCAGGAGTCTGTGCGCGTAACACTTTTCAATAGCTTAAAGCCACTATATATTGGATAAGAACATGTCGCTTGATACTAAAAATGCTTCGAAACCGATTAACCACACGGACTCCCAGTGCAAATTCAAGCCCTTACGCTATTCCGGACGTTCTTTTGCACTTCTACGCTATTCGCTCAACACTGCCCGGCCGAAGGATTTACCGAATTCAACGGCATTTTGATAATCGGCTTCCGTAGGGATTAAGATGGCTTTTACAGTCGAATTGATGACTTTAAACTTAATCCCGGCCATCCGGCTTTCCAAAATCGGCACTGCTTCACCGCTCCATCCATAAGAACCGAATGCCGCGCCAATCTTACCTTTTAGTTGAATGGTGGCCAGGCTGCTCAACACATCATGAACCGGTTTGAGGGCATCGCCGTTAATGGTGGGTGAGCCCAACATTAAGCCTTTGGAACCCTCAATCTTATCCACCAATTCCGCCGGTGTAACCTTCTGCAAATCGTAAATTTCCGCCGGAACTCCCGCCGCATTAATCCCTTCAGCCAGCTTTTCCGCTAATTGGGCCGTGTTTCCATATGCGCTGACATAAGCAATAATGACCCGCTTCTGTTCCGGATTAGCCAGGCTCCAATCCCGGTAAAACTTTAAACGCTCCTGGATCTGATGAGTAATAACCGGCCCATGACTGGGGGCGATAATTTTCAAAGGAAGGTTTTCCAATTTCGTCAGGGCTTGAATGACGTACTTTTTAAACGGCCTCATGATATGATCATAGTAATACTTGAAATCTTTAATATATTCCGGAGTCAAATCCCCGAGAAGCATAGGATCCGCATAATGTGCCCCCAGAAAATCACAGCCGAAGAGCGCTTGATCTTCCTCCAGATAAGTAAACATGGTATCCGGCCAATGCAGAAACGGTGCCATGATAAACTTCAGCCGTTTGCCGCCCAGATCGATACTGTCCCCATCTCCGACTTTCATCAGATTGGGTTCAAAATTCAAGATATTTTTAATGAAGTGCTCACCACTTTTGGATACCACCACTTTGGCCCCGGGGGCGATTTTTAACAATTCCCCGATGCTTCCGGAATGGTCCGGTTCCATATGGTTCAAGATGATATAATCAATCTGGGCCGGATCAGCCACTGATTTCAACTGATTGATAAAATCCCCGGAAAATTGAAATTTAACATTTTCAATAATAGCGGTGGCCTGTGTCCCTTTGACCAGATAAGAATTATAACTGGTTCCATGTTCCGCCCGCATGATGATGTCAAAAATACGGAGATCGGGATCCACTGCGCCAATCCACCATAAATTCGGTGCTAGTTCATGAACTTTCAATCCTATTCACCCCTTGCATTGTTATAAATCAGATTATTTTCGGATTGGTGCAGTAGCCTGCATTTCCATTCTTCCAATTATGATTTAACAACACTCTTTATAACGGATATTTAAATTTCTTCGAACAAATCCTTACCCGCGCCACATTCCGGACAAGTCCAATTATCGGGCAGATCCTCAAAAGCTACTCCAGCCGGAACACTAACTCCATCCCCTTGCTCCGGATCATAAACATACCCACAAACCGTACATTGCCACTTTTTCATTCACGACGACCTCCTTATTATTATTTTATATTATGGTCAAAATTATCAGTAATCAGTAATCGTTTGACTTTAAATATTGATTAATTAACTTAGTTAAATTTTAAGATAGATCATATTTTTTGTCAAGAATATAAAATAAAAATTTCAAGCAAAACCAACCTTTATGAAAAGCAATCAGAAACCGATTAACGCTTCAATCGTCAACTTTTTTTATACCATAACAAATTCGGTAGAAATTTATGAATCCCTACCATTCACGAAAATAATTCATCATCCTTGATTCCGTAAAAAAATACCCTGAAGCGTTCAAGGGTATTATTACCAATTACTATCATTCACCAAAATACCGGATTAAACTAAGATTTTAACATTTTTAAAACATCATTATTTAATTTGACCAGTATTTCCTGTCCAGCCCTGGCCTTGGTCCGCATTTCATCAATGGTCTTTTGATCCGGTCTTTGGAACCCGTCACCGCCAAATATTTTTTGGAAATCCAAAAAGCCATATTTTTCAGCATTAAAAACCATATTATCAATATAAAAAAGCTGCTTTTCTGTTAAGAACCCATCAATCAGATCCGCCTGTTTATTGCCAAACTCGATTTGATCCTTCATTTTGCGGATCATGGCTTGAACTTTTGTGTCACCGGCATCAAACTGGGGCCGGGAACCCGAAGATTGATTTCGTTGCCTGCCCTTCGGCACGGTAAGCAGTACCAAGTTATTGCTTACCAGCGCTTCAAAAACCGGCAGGATCTTCTTTTTCTGGGCCGCAGTAAGCTTTAATTTTTCATCTCTGCTCTGCCCCAGATCATTTAACCCTTGGGTCAACCAGGCCAAATTCTTGCGCATCTCCTGATTTTCCTGCCTCACCTGGACATTCGACGCCGGAGCCGCCCAACATGCTGAACTCATAATTACCAATAAAACCATACCAAATAAAACGGTTTTCTTAAGCAATATTGATAACACCTCATTTATTTTCTCAAACGTCAAATATCATTTTAATTCAGCCGAAGGTCAAATATTACTCTTCAAGCATTTTGTCTCGTGACTTTTTGACTTTGACTATCTACTCATACCTCAACGCATCAATCGGATGCAATCCGGAGGCCTTATACGCCGGGTAAACACCGAAAAACAAACCCGTCAAAATTGAAAAACCGAATGAAATCAATACGGATGAGAGGGTAATAACCGTCTGCCAACCGGAAACGCCGCCCACGATTGCGGCCATTAACCAACCCAAGCCAATACCGATAAGTCCGCCGGTGACGCTTAAGGTAATGGCTTCGATTAAAAACAGGGCCAGTATCTCTTCCTTGGGGGCGCCAATGGCTTTGCGAATCCCGATCTCCTTAATCCGTTCCGTGACCGAAACCAACATGATATTCATAATACCGATACCGCCAACCAGCAAGGAGACGGCGGCCACACCCGCCAGCAGGAAGGTGAAGGTTTGGGTGGTCTGCTGCATTGATGATAGAATTTCGGCCTGGTTTCGGATGTTATACTTGGTGTCATCTCCTTTAAAAAAGTTCAGCAGGGCATTACTGATCTGGGTATTGGCCATGTCCATGGCTTGCTCATTTTGGATCTGAATATAAATGCTGCTTAAATTCTTATTGCCGTTGATTCTGGTTTGAACTGTGCTGATGGGCATCAACACCAGATCGTCATTGTTGCCGAAACCGCTTTGGCCTTTGGACTCCAGTACACCGATAATCTTAACCCGGAGTGTACCAATCTTAACCTCCCGGCCCACCGGATTTTCTCCCGGAAATAATTGCTCGGCCACATAGGAACCCAGCACCGTCACCCGGCGCCGGGCCCGGATATCTTCGTCGCTAAAAAATACGCCGCTGTTGATCTGATAATTGCGCACCTGGAGATAAGAGAACATACAGCCGATAATCGAGGTTTGATAACTGTTGGGGCCGGCGGAAACCAGTCCCCGGCCGCGCGCCTCCGGAGAAACAGCGGAAATATAAGTGGAGCTGCTTTGAATAATGGGCAAAGCCGAGTTGGTAAGGTTAGTGCCACTGCCGAAGCTCCCTCCCTGCCTTTGTCCTCTGCCCGGAAAAACGATGAGCAGATTGGAACCCATGGCGGAGATGTTCTGGGTAATTTGCTGTTTGGCGCCTTCACCCAACGACACCATGACGATAACCGCCATTACTCCGATAATTACCCCCAGCATGGTCAAAGTTGAGCGCACCATATTGCTTTGCAGGTTTTTTAAGGCCATGAAGAAGTTTTCCCGAAATCTCATGAGGCCACCTCATTTTGGATCACATTCTGCTCGATTTTTTGATCCAGCACGATTTTACCGTCCAAGAACCGGACAATTCGTTTGGTATATGCGGCTATATCATTTTCGTGGGTTACCAAAACCACGGTAATTCCCTGGCGGTTCAATTCTTGAAAGATGGCCATAATCTCCACACTGGAATGGGAATCTAGATTACCCGTGGGCTCATCCGCCAAAATCAGCCGCGGTTTATTCACCAATGCCCTGGCAATGGCCACCCGTTGTTGTTGGCCACCGGAAAGTTCCTTGGGTTTGTGATGCATCCGTTTTTCCAGACCGGTTTTGATGAGGGCGCTCCGCGCGATTTCATAACGTTCCTTGGGGCTAACTCCGGCATAAATCAATGGCAATTCCACATTTTGAAGGGCGTTAAGTTTGGGCAGCAGATTGAATGACTGGAATACGAAGCCAATCTCTTGATTCCTGAGCCGCGCTTGTTCCCGTTCGCCGATACTGGCCACTTCCCTGCCGAATATTTTATAGGAACCGCTGCTGGGTTGGTCCAGACAACCGATGATATTCATCATGGTAGACTTTCCGGAACCGGAAGGCCCCATAATCGCCACCATTTCCCCTTCCTCCACCGTTAAAGAAACCCCGTCCAAGGCCCGGACTTCGATATCTCCAATCTGATAAACCTTTAATAAATCACGCATTTCTAACATGATTAACGCCTCCCGCCGAAGCCGAAGCCTGGTCTATTATTATTGCCGGGCTTCCGGGTATTAAGTTTGGGCCGTTCAATGGCGATGGTATCTTCGGGATTTAGACCGGATAGTATTTCTATATTAGTATCCACCCGGATTCCCGTCTCCACTCGGACATAGCTAACACCATCCTTTTTCTTAACCGCCACCATGGTTTTTCCCCTCCGGTTCATGATAGCGTTCGCCGGAACCACCAGTACATTAGGATGATCTTGGATAACAATGGTTACATCCACAGACATGCCGCTCTTTAAAACCCGGTCTCCACCCGATACCCGGACCCGAACCGGAAAATTAACCACTCCCGACTCCGTGGTCCCGATAATACCCACTTCGGAAACGACCCCTTGCAATGCCGGTTGATTTGGATCACTGGTGGTGATCAAAGCCTGTTGTCCCGATTTAATGGTTTGGATCTCGCTTTCATCGATCTGGGCTTCGATTTCGATAGCGTTATTAGCGGCAATGGAAAGTATTGAATTGGCGGGTAAAACATGAGCTCCGGCAACCACGTTAACCCAGGCAATGGTTCCGTCAAAAGGCGCTTTAATTAAAAGATCGCGGTTATTGGGAGCGATAAAGTTGGCATCATCCGGTCGCCGCGATAGATTATCCAATTTTACCCGGGCGGAATTTAATTGCTGTTGATAAGTATCGACTTTATCCCGGGCATCCTGAACCTGGTTCATGGTTGCACCCTGGACTTCCAGTAACGCTCTGGTATTGGCCAGGTCTCGTTGGGCCGTGGCCAGATTAATCTGCGCTTCTTTGATATTGGAGAGCGCATCGGCTAAAGACTCCGCCATTGCCGGTGAGTCCAGCAAAACCAACAATTGCCCTTTTTTGACAAAGCTCCCGGCTTTGCATGTGATTTGTTTCACTGTGGCCTCAAACGCCGGATATATATCAGCGTTTTTGGATAAAGTAACATTCCCGGTGGCATCCACTTTCTCACTCAGATCCATCCGTTGCACCGGGGAAAATTCATAAAGAGCATCGGTGCCGGCTGTTTTGGAGCTATCACCGGGACGGAAAACAAACCAGCCGGTGAGCCCGATCAAAAAAATTCCGATGATTCCTATCCAAACTTTCTTGCTCATGATTTCCTACCCTCCATATATCGCAAATTGAGATTAATCATTTTATTTTCAATTTTGACTTTATCACAGTTCGATTCCTGCTTCAAGGCATTATTCATTTTGACTTTTCGCTTTCATTTTGGAAAAGATACAAATCCCCACTTACCATTTGCAGCTTTTTATAAGCCGATAACCGGTCATATTCATCGCTTTTTGTCTGGTTTTGAGCCTGGAGTAAGCTGTTCTCAGCATCGGCCACATCCTTTTGCGAGGCCATTCCCAGTTTTAGCTGAAGCCGTTTAATCTCCGTTTGTTTTTGATAATAGGGAATTGCTTGACGGCTAATCTCCACTTTTTTCAAGGCCAATTCGTAAGCGGCGGCGGCCTGTTCCACATCCCATTCAATCCCCTGTTGCGTTTCAGCGCCACTGCTCTTGGCGTTGGCCAGTAAAAGCTGATTTTGTTGAATTTGGTTTTGGGGAGTACCGAAGTCCAGACCCCAAGTTAGTTTTAAGGTAAGCGCGTTAAGATTGGGAAGGCCGGATCGGTTGCTGGTATCAATATATTTTTTGTCACCAAAGGTTCCTTGCGCTTCACTGGTGACATTACCACTGAGAAAGCTATAATTGATAGAGAAATTCTTGGCGCGATCATCACTGCTGTAACTGTAACCGAAATTCAAGTCCGGCAAGACTTGATTCTGGGATTGCGCTAATTGTTGTTCCGCTTTTTGAATGGCAATTTGGGCTTGTTTCATTTCCAACCGTTGATTAATTGCTTTGATTTTCATCTGGGGTAATTCCGGAATTTCCTGAGCTATAGTCTGAATTGGTTCCACCGGTTTTAGTTGTGAAATATCCTTGACTCCAATCTGGTTTCCCAATTGCCGTAAAGCTAAATTATAATCGGATCGACTTTTTTCGAGAGTATAAACAGCGCTGGCCAGATCATTTTCGGCTTTAAGCTCCTCCGGCTTGGTAATTTTGTGTTGTTTTATTTGTTCCCGGGCGATGGCTAAAGAGTCCTGGGCGCTCTTAACGATAGCCTCTTGGAGTATTACAGCCTGGCCGGCTTTTAAAGCGCTACAATATAGTGATATCGTATTATAAATTGTATTCGCCTGGGTAATTTGCAACTGGGCTTCATTATTGATCTGCTCCCAAATAGCCACTTCAATGCCGGTAGGTACTTTCTTACCATAAAGATGAAACCCGGTGGGGACGGTTTCCGAAATGGTAACGGTAAATGTGTTGGGATAACCTGCGACACCACTTGAACTCCCTAAATCACGAAATACCGAATCGGTTACGGTCGCCTGCGGCCAGGTTTTTAAAACCTCTTGTTTCATGGCCAATTTGGCCTTTTCCACATTATTGCGGGCATTAAATACCTGGGAATCTTTTTTTATAGCCATTTCCACAGCTTGGTCCATGGTAATCTCCCGTACATCCACGGCCCAAACACCGGAAGCGGAGACCATTATCAATATCAAAAATAAACCCAGCGTCTTCGCAATCAATCTTGCCTTCATCCTCGGCTGTTCCCCTTTCCCAATTTGTTATCCGTTTCCTGGGAATTCACCAATGGAAACTCCATGGTAAATGTAGTTCCTTGCCCGATGGTGCTTTCGGCCTTAATCCATCCACCATGGAGTTCCATCAGGCCCTTGACAATGGATAAACCCAAACCGCTATCGCCGCTGTATTGCTTTAAGCCACCGGCTGTGAATTCGCCGCTAATCTTATAAAACCGTTTAAAAATATCGTTGATATGTTCCCGAGAAATTCCTCCGCCATCATCGGAAACCGTAATTAGCGTATTCGTTCGGTTCTCATGAAACTCAATCCGGATGTGCTTTAATCCGCCGGAATGCTTTAAAGCGTTATCCAAGAGATTCTGCAAGATTTGTTCCAACCGCCGGTAATCGGCGAATATTAACTGTCCGGGTTGAACCGTCCATTGGAGGATAACGTTCCGTTGTTTGATCGGCAAGGCATTACGGTTTGTGAATGACTTCATGAATTCACCGCAATCGATCCAATCTTGTTCCAACTTAATCGTACCCGCATCCATCCGGGCCAGTTCCAACAGATCCTTGACCAGAAAGGAGAGGCGTTCCGCTTCGTCCCAAACGATTTTTAAGTATTGCCGTTGTTCTTCATCGTTTAGTTTCAATTCATCCATCCGCAAAGTCTCTACATAACCCTTGAGCGAGGTCAGTGGAGTGGCCAGTTCATGAGAGATATCGGCGATTAATTGCCGGCGCTGCAGGTCCATTTCTATTAATTCACTGGTGGATTTGGCGATGGAGGCGGCCATATCGTTAAAAGCCTTGCCGATCCGGCTGTATTCATCATTGCCGCTCAGATTAATTCGAACGTCATAATCGCCTTGGGATACCTTTTCCACCGCTTCCACCACGATAGATGACCGCCGGTAAACTTTCCGAAAAATGAAGAAGCCGATGATTAGCGACGGCAGCAGGGTAATCACCATTAATAGGGTCAGACCGTTAATCTTGGCGCTTAACGCCCGCATCCGGTCGGAATATAATATCAAATAGCCGTTAGCCCCACCGGCTCCTTTTAAACATATCGGAATGGCGTCGATGATCTTTTCCCGCCGCGCATCATGCGCATGTTGGCCCTGAGTTTGGAATACCAGTTCGCCTTTTTCCCGCCGGATTGGTTTACCGGGGATAAAGTCCAGGCGCAGCCGGGTGAATTTGGCGTTATGTTTGGCAATAAACGATTTTAAATCAAAACGGGGATCAAGCTCCGCTTCCCGTAATATCTCCGCCTTAATGCGTAACGCCACTTCCCGCCGTTCCCGGGCATAAAAGGGCAATATATTCCGGACGATCCGAAAGTGTAACACCAGTGATTGTATGATAAAGAAAGCGGTGAGCAGCAGAAAGAAACCAGCCACCAGCCGAATATAGGAATGAATTTTAGGCGTTTTCATCGAATTTATACCCCACACCCCAGATGGTAACGATCTTTTCCGGTTTATCCGGATCGGTTTCGATCTTTTTACGCAACTGGCTAATCATCCGGTCGATGCTCCGGTCGTAAACGTCATTGTTTTCGCCCCAGATCTTTTCGAGCAATTGATCCCGGCGGAAGACCAAACCCCGGTTTTTGACTAAAAAATATAAAAGATCAAATTCCAGAGCCGTTAACGAAATAGATTCACCACTTATAGTGGCTTTCATTTTGACAGGATCAATTTCCAAATTGCCGGTAGTGATTGCCGGTGAGTCCATTGATTCCGATCCGCCGGAATAATTGAACGAATGGGGCCGCCGCAACAAGGCCCTGACTCTGGCCAACAATTCCCTGATGGAGAAAGGCTTAATCATGTAATCATCCGCACCCAGTTCCAACCCCAATATCTTGTCGATTTCCTCCTGTTTAGCGGTAAGCATCAGGATATAGACATCGGATTTTTCACGGATGGATTTGCATACCTCCAACCCGTTAAGCTGCGGCAGCATTAAATCAAGAATTATTAATTCCGGCCTCCAAAGAAAAAATTGTTCTATCGCGTCGATACCGTTAAAAGACTGCCAGCATTGGTATCCTTCCCGCTCCAGGTGGGTCCTCAGGAGGCCCGAGATATTGATGTCATCTTCCACGATTAAAATCTTCGCCATTTTATTTCCTTATAACGAATTTCATTCATAAAAGTTTTGTTTGTCTTGAACTGCTTTTGAATAATTACACCTTGCTTGCCGTAAACTAATCGCAATCCCCTTATGGGGAGAATAACTTAAATTTACTAAAAAACTGTCGCAAATTTATGAAGTAATTGTTACAGTTTTGTTAAATCCGCATTATCCGGTGGTATAAACTCGCACTCGAAGCTTCAGAAACATACGATACAACATATATTTTAATATAGATGCATTTATAAGCTGCCAATTCATGGTTTTAAAAAAAATGAAATCCGGTACGTGGTTGATATGTATACAAATTTGATGGATGAGTTTCCAAAGGGTATAAATCATTTAAAAAAACTGCCGAAAATATAATTGAATTTTACTGAATCTATATTTAAGGTTTAGGAGCGTCGAGCATCGATGAAAAAACATGTTTTTATTCTCTTGCTGTTTATAGGATCATTGATTTTCCCCATTTTAACCACCGCCAATACGGAAAACAACCCCAAACTTTTCATTAATGCCCGGGCGGCTATCTTGATCGAAGAGGCTACCGGAAAAGTTCTATACGCCAAAAACCCAGACATAATCATGGCACCGGCCAGTACCACCAAAATAATGACCGGTATTTTATGTATTGAAAAGGGCAATCTGGATCGGATAGTTCGTATTAGCGGCAATGCCGCCGCCCGAAGCGGTTCGACCATGAATTTGAAACAAAACGAGCGTTTCTCTTTGCGGAATCTGTTGTATGGCCTGTTGCTCTCCTCGGGTAACGATGCTGCCACCGCCATTGCCGAGGCGATTGCCGGTTCCGAATACCGGTTCGCGGTAATGATGACTAACAAAGCCCGTCAATTGGGCTTAAAACATACACGTTTCATTAACGCCAGCGGTTTACCGGCATATAATCATTATACCACCGCTTTCGATTTGGCCCGACTGGCGCGTTACGCCCTTCAAAATCCGTTATTCGCCTCAATCGTTCAAACCAAAGAGGCCCTGGTTCCCGGACCAACTTCCGGCCAGACTACCACCCTGAAAAACCATAATAAACTTCTTTGGGATTATCCCTATACCACCGGAATCAAAACCGGTTACACCCGCAAAGCCGGAAAGTGCCTGGTGGCTTCCGCCAAAAAACAGGATGTGACTTTGATCGCCGTGGTATTGAAATCAGGAAACATATACAACGATAGCCGCAAGCTATTTGATTACGGGTTCAAACTTTTGAAGGTGCCGGAACTGGAACCCCAACCAGAAAAACTGGACTCCGAATCGGCCGGCCCTGCTTCACTTGAGCCGAATTCAGCCAATCCGGATGTTTCCGAAGCCGATAGTCAAGAATCAAACCCGCTGGGTTTCATACCCAGTTCAATTATAATCAATCCCGCTCCAGCCAATGTGTAAATGAAACTGATTAAAAGTTTTCCGTTCTAAAACCCGGCTACATGAATAGACATAAATTAAAAAACCCTTTTTGAGCCTATCAAGAAGGGTTTAACTTGTACCGATGATTGTACTTCTACTTGCTTAAATTCTCCAGGTAAGCCTTGGTAATGACATAATCATCGATCATTTGCGGCGAGATGTTTTTAATTTCCACCAATTTTTTATAGCCTTTTTGAAATTCATCCACAAAGATTCCCTGGGTCCACATATACTTCCTTTGAATCCGGTATATTTTACAAAGTAAGCTGTCTGCATCAAGGTCCCGCTCAAAGAATAACTTTGAATTTTGAGTGGTAAGAGATTATTTTTCTGTACATAGTAAACCTGTTTCGGGTAGGATACATCATCAATCTTGGCCGTAATCTCGAACTGATAGACCGGAACCTGGCCCAGCTTGGTTTCAGTAATTTTATCGTTATCGGAAGCATCAGTGACCGCTTTATACATCTCGGTCAATTTTTTGTTTTCAAAGTCCTGCCCTTTGGAATTCGACCCGGTTGATATGCTGAAAAGTCCGGGTGTTTCTTCGGTACATCTAGAAATTATCCCCTTGTTTCAAGTATCCATTCTCTTTTTCGACTTCCGGGGCAGTCATCACGATTAAAAAAGAATTATCCGAATCCCGCCGGTAATAAATGGACTCATATACTTTGACCCCTCGCCTTTCTTTTGCTAAGTGCTTGAAACCATAGCCGTTCCATCACATTTTAACTCCATGATGTCTTCAAGACTTTTCAAGATATCATTCACCTTCGGCTCCGCCCAAACCAAGTTTGGCAAAATCAACACCACCAATAAAACCACCCCTATAACCATTTCCCGAATCCTCATCATATTACCTCCTTAACCATCAACACTTCATAACACCCAAAACTCATAACGCTTAAATCATAACTCCCAATTCTAACTCATAATTCAAAACTTATAATTCACAACCCGCAACTCGGAACTTATAACTTTCAAATATTTTTATTCATAATGCCGTAACGCCTCAACGGCCGAGAGTTTGGCGGCGCGGCGCGCTGGGAAATAAGCAGTGACCCCTGAAATGAACATAATTAATAAGAAGTTCAGTACAATATTGAGATAATCCAATTTGAAATAGAGATGTTTATCTTTCAGAATCATACTTAACGCATTCCCGTTATTAAACGTAATTAAACTCAGGAGCTGCATCACGATAATCCCCAACAAAATACCGGCTGCACAGGAAAAAGCGGTCAACATCAAAGTCTCCATGATGAACATGCTCCGGACATCATTTTTTTGCATTCCTATGGCCCGTATGGTTCCGATTTCACGGGTTCGTTCCCGGATGGTCATCCGTAATGTATTGACCACTCCGATGAGGATGATAAAGAAGAGCACTAGTACCGCAATCAGAGTCACCGAATTCATAGCGGCCTCCAAGCTCAAAATCTGACTGGCCCCTTCGTACATGGTAATCACATTATACTTGGCCTGGCGGGTTTTAACTTTCCGCTCTGTTTTCATTAATTTTTGAAGTTCCTGGCTGTCTTTGCTCCGGGGCAATAGTTTCCACCCTGTGGAAAGAGCCGGATTCAATGAGTCGGTGGCGTTAATCACCGGCTGATTTTGATTTTCCGGTAAAAACTTATTATAGACATCATAAATTCGTTCCCCATTCACCAAGATAGTATTTCCGCCTAGCTCGGAAGTGGAGTCGTAGATGGCGGTAATTTCGAATTTCTCTTGATTGGCCCCCCGGTATTTGGTTTGATAATCCAGGGCAAACTCGTTCCCGGGCGCAAGATGCAGTTTCTGAGCCAGCCTGTTTGTGATCAGAACCCCATCTTTCTCCAAGGCAAGCTTAGGATCGCCCCGGATAATGTGAATATTGCGGCGTAATGTTTCTTTCGATTTATCGTCATTATTAAACGCAAAAAGCTGGCATGATTCACCGGCCGCTTCGCCACTAATCGTTAATAGCCCAGGCGGCAGTTTCTTGTGTAAAATTCCGGCATAGTAATTCGCGGTCTGTTTGGGATTTTTCAAGGTAATTTGGAGGCTGGCCGATTCCCACGGTTTATAACCTAGCAGTTGTTTGACCCGGTTACCGTCCATAAACGCCACCATATCCATAAAGGTATTATTAGCGTTGGCAATGGCAACTACCGTAAGCTTGACAGCTTGAATTTGGCCGGTAACCATCGGCAACCTTACCCGAATCAAATCATGTACTTTGACATTCAACGATTTGGCTTTTTGAGCAGAGATAATTACCGGATATTCAATATTTTTACTGAAATAATCCGTAAAATTTCCATCCACCAAGGTAAAGAAATTCTCAAAAAAAGCCTGCTTCATTGATTCCGTTTTAAGGGTAAACCCGATGACCATCAGATTGTCCGCCTCGCCTTTTCCGACGGCCCGGCCGAGCATCCCCAAACTTTCATTGACATCCACCAGATCCTCTTTACGGATGGTATCGTTGATGATATTCATGACCCGCTCTTTATCCCGGATCATGGAAAAATTATTGCTGCCGTCAGACCCTTGAATTACCACATGCCCGAAGGCTCTGGATACAATATCATTAATTAATACATCCACCACTCCATGGGAAAAGGCATTGGCGACGACTAAGATCAGCATCCCGAATGAGATCCCAATGCCCAATATTAAATTTCTTCTTTTTTGCCGGAGTAAATTCCGCAAACTCAAATTTATAATTAAACTCATGATTTTACCTCCACCCTTACTCCCTGGTAATCGCATCCAAAGGCACAATTTTATCGACCACCCGTAACGGATAAATAACCGCTAAGATGGTGACGATTCCCAACTCGAAAACACCTAACAATAAATCACCTATGGTAAACATGGGGTTTAATTTGTCCCCACCGTAAACCAACTGCAGGATCTCATTGGTAGTTGATATTCCCAATACTTTCAACAGGTAAATAATGTTAATCCCTACAATAATGCCCAGACCTCCGAAAAAGAAGGAAAGCATTCCGGTTTCATCGATAAACATCTTACGCAAAAATTCTTTTTTAGCCCCGATGGCCCGCATCATTCCTATTTCAGAGACCCGTTCGATGGCCGCCATGCTTAAGGTATTCATGATAACGATGATCGCTACAAAGAAAATAAACATGATAAACATATTCAAAGCGGTTTTGATTAATACCGCCATACTCCCGATGGTCCCCACCGCATCTTTCCAGCTAACCGCCCTGGCATTGACGTGATTCTTTTTAAACGACGCATTTAACTGTTTGAGCGCGCGTTCGGGCTTAATTCCGCTTTTAAGTTTCAAAAACGCTAGATTGTAGGAACCGCCATCCACATTAAATTGTTTGGTTTCCTTATGAGTTTCGGCCCGGACTTCTTGAAGGGAGATATTATTATCGGTTATCCCGCTGTTATCCACGATATTACCGGAACCAAAAAGTTGGTCAAGCTGGTCGCTCTCTAATAATTTCTTCTGTTCCGTAGTAATCTTCGCCTCACTGTCGGCTCCGGTCACATAATTATGAGCTTCCCGGAATGATTCGATATCTACGATACAATAGTTGCCCCAAATTTTATTCAAGGCTTTATAAGTCATCACCCCGACCACCGGAACCCGTATATCCACCGAAGTATTGGAAGTACTGATTCCCATAAGCACCAGGTCCCGGCGGATATCAAGATTATTGATATTTTCTTTGGCCTCCGCCGTCAATTTTTTACGATTTAAGCGGGCACCTTCAGGTAGGGTCCAGAAGTCCATAAAATCATAGGCTTGCTTCCGATTCTCTTCCGATACCAATACCCCCTTCTCCCCGGGCTTAAGCATCCGGCCTTCGGTAATGGTAAAGCTCTCTGGAAACATCTTCCGATATTGTTCAATATCAACCCCCAAAAGCATGATACTACCCATATCCGCGCTCGAGTTTAACACCATGACCATGCCCACGGTAGCCGGCAAATAATCCCAAATGATGGTTTGCCGATCCAATACTTTTTTAACCGCTTCATAATTCTTAATGACTTTCAAGGGTTTTCCCATCATGCTGAAGATGACATCATCTTTCTCTTGTTCACCGGAGATCACCACAATATCTCCGGTAAATAATTTTACGATATTATTGGACAACCCCTGTTCCATCCCGGAGATCATTCCATTGCCCACTGTCATTAATACCGCGCCAAAAAACAAAATGACCCCGATCACCAAACTTTTGCCCCGGTGCCGCCACAGATTTCGCCAGGCGATTTTAAAAGCGAGTCCCATCTATGATCACCCCTGTCCTACGATGATACCGTCTTTTATTTTGATGGTCTTTTTTGCATATTTCAGCACATCCGGATCATGGGTCGAGAATATGAAAGTCGTATTCTCTTTCTCATTCAGTTCACGCATCAATTGTAAAATCGATTCACTGGTCTCCGAATCCAGATTGGCGGTGGGTTCGTCAGCCAACACAATATCCGGATTGGTGGCCAAGGCTCTGGCAATAGCTACTCTCTGGCGCTGACCGCCGGATAATTCCGCCGGTTTATGTTCGATATAATTCATGAGTCCCACTGCTTGAATAAATTTTTCCACCCGCTGGTCAATCTCCGCTTTTTTCAAATGTTTCATTAATAATAGCGGGAATTCCACATTTTCACGGACATTAAGCACCGGAATTAAATTAAAGGTCTGAAAGATAAAACCAATCTTATGGAGCCGCAAGTCGGTGATCTTTTGGTCATTTAAAACGGTAACTTCCTCATTATGGACCTTCATACTGCCGGTAGTCGGCGTGTCGATACAGCCAATGATATTGAGCAATGTCGTTTTGCCGCTCCCCGAAGGCCCGATAATCGATATCAACGCCCCTTCCTCCACGGCCAAATCCACCCCTCTGAGCGCATGTACTGTGGTTTTGCCCAGTGGGTAATCTTTTGTAACACTATTCACTTCAATAACATTCATCATTGCTTGCCCCTTTCATATAAATTGCCAACGAACGGCGTCTTTTCCTGATACATCCGCCAACGAGTAATTAAATTTTTTATGTCAGTTTGCTGATATTCAGCGCCCCTCAGTTAAAATTTGTTGTATTAACTCTACATTACCGTTAATAAAATCGATGTCTAACATTTCTTGATGCCTTCCAAATCCTTGATGTCTTCTAAATTCCTTACTGGTTATCTCTTTCCATTTATCTTTTCCTTCCAAGTGTTCCTGGCTCTGTTCGCCGGTACATTCGATTAAATGGATATTTATATCAACCATTCCCGAATTATCTACCCAACTTAAATATTCAATATAACTCTCAACTTTTTTAGCCACATGATCCAAGTTCCCTTTAAAACCTGATTTAAGTCTGAATATTTCTACACTCTGTTCGATAATATATTGTTTATCTTTTTCCGTAAATATCGTTTTTCCCTGCATTCTTGGCACATCAAGGAAAATTAAATCAGATACTTTATATCCTTGCCTGATAAGTTCTTTCGCGACCTCAAAAGCAAGATTTCCTCCACCAGAATATCCAAATAATATATATGGCCCCTCTGACTGAACATTTGTAATCAACTTTAGATAGTCGAATATTCTGCTTTCCTTTTCAATAAAATTAAATGAATAAAAGGAACAATTGTCCAACATTTGAGCCAATTGCCAATATGCTAACCCATATGAGCCGACGGGCGGAAAAGCAAACAAATTTACCCCTTGCGAAGAATTAAGCAACATCATCGGTACATCCAGATTTTCGTCAAGGTTATTCGTTACAAATTCAATCACATTTTTATACGTGGGTTTGCTGCCTATTTCAAAATTGGTCGAAGCAGTTTCAGTAATTAATTCGTTACCAGTACAATTTTGAAGAATATCTAAAAGCACGGATTGAAAATTGTTAAGTAAATCAACTATAGTTGTCTCGGAATATTCATCAGGATTAAAATTGAATATTAGCTCTAGCTGGTTATCCATCACAATTCCACTTATTTCTAAAGGTAATCTCAATTTGTTTAATTCCGGGGTTATTGGTAAATTGACCGGTAACTTTGAGGGGACAATGCTGTGAGATTGAATACCTTGGTCAAATTGCCCCAGATAATTCAAACGTATCTCCGGCTTCACCTTGAATTCGATCTCTTGCTTATTCTCAGGAGCAGTTAAATATTCAAGAATTCCATACCCGATGCCGTGGTTGGGGATCCGCCGTAACGTTTGCTTGGTTTGTTGAATGAAATGTGAAATATCCCTCCATTCCGTCATATCCAGGACGACTGGGTAAATTGAGGTAAACCACCCGATGGTTCGTGAAATATTCATCCCGGAAATGATATCTTCCCGGCCATGCCCTTCCATCTGAATTAAGATCTTCTCCCGACCGGCGCTTTTCCGTACCGCCATTCCCAATGCCGCGAGTAATATATCGTTGATTTCGGTATTAAAGGCAATATTCACCTGTTTTAGCAGTTTCTCGGTTTCAGCCTGCGATAATTTTATACTTAAACTTTGCCGGGTTATCTGTTCAGAGTGTTTGCCCGAAATTCTTTCGCCCGGTGTTCTTTTCGGTAAACAAACCACTGTTGATCTCTCTTCAATTTCCCGCCAATATTGTTTTTCTTTTAAAAACTCTTTGCTATTACTATATTGCTGTAATTGATTTGACCACTCCTGAAACGAATGGGTTTTAGGCGCCAGTTTGATTTCTTCGTTTTGTAATATGCATTGATAACCAATCGTAAGATCCTCCATTAAAATCCGCCACGAGACTCCATCAACAACTAAATGGTGTATGATGATCAACAAATGATCCCCGTCTTTTGTTTTAAACAACCCTAACTTAACCAATGGACCATTGGCCAGATCAATCGATTTCTGAAGTTGATCGGACTCTTCGGTTATTTTTTTTATATAATCTATCTCACAGGTTACATCGAACACTTTTAAATCATATAAAATTCCTTCCATTGGACGGTTATATTGGATGACACTTGGGCCTTCCGTATGATAAACCATCCGAAAAGCGTCGTGATGTTCCAATATCTTATTGAATACCTGCTGGACAATCTTTTCGTCGAATCCTTCTTTCCGATACAGCATAATTGATTGATTAAAATGGTGCCGTTCGGAAATCTTTTGCTCATAGAACCACCTTTGCACCGGAGTTAGGCCAATTTCTCCGGTAACGGCGTCCTGGCTTATTTTGTTCTCATAATATTTGATATATTTAGCCAATTGTTCAATGGCAGGATTTTTAAATAAGTCTTTAAAATCCATCGTTAATCGATATTTATTTAATCCCGCCAAGATTTGAATGGCTTTAATTGAATCCCCACCTAATTCGAAAAAGTTATCTCGGATTCCGATTTTCTCGTTACCTAGAACGCCTTGCCAGATTTTTACCAGAGTTTCTTCCATTTTGTTCACTGGCGCCACATATTCCTTACCGTTTGCGATAATCCCATCCGGTTCCGGTATTGCATTCCGGTCGATTTTACCGTTTGGTGTTAAAGGTATCTTGTCGAGTTTAACAAAATACGAAGGTACCATGTAGTCCGGTAAGTTCTTTAATAGATACGCTTTTAGTTCCGTAATGTTTAACTCATCCACGGTTACAATGTAGGCACAGAGATATTTATTTCCCTGGGAATCGGTTCGGTCAATAACTACTGACTCCATGATCCGCTCATGTTCCAATAAACGGTTCTCGATCTCCCCCAGTTCAATCCGGTACCCCCGGATTTTGACCTGATGGTCCATTCGTCCTAAAAATTCGATATTCTCATCCGGTAACCATCGCGCCAAGTCCCCGGTCCGATACATCTTCGTTCCGGGAATGAATGGATTGGCGATAAACTTCTCCGCGGTTAGTTTAGGGTGATTTAAATAGCCTCGAGCTAAGCTTTCTCCTGATATACATAACTCACCAGGAATACCAATAGGTTGTAAATTTTTATCTTTATCTAAAATAAATATTTTTGTGTTAAATATCGGTTTACCTATCGGAATATTTAAACTATCTGCAATTTTTACACTCGTTGTAACAACCGTGTTTTCAGTCGGTCCATAGTTATTAAATAATTGATAATTTCGTTTACTAAAGATCCTTAACCTATCTCCACCGGTAAGTAAGCTTCTTAATGAATGATTTTGTATTTTCATAAACTGTTCACATACTTGAGTAGGTAAAAAACTAATAGTTATATGGTTGGTTTCGAAGTATAGATTTAATTTTTCGAGATCCAGTCGATTTTCTTCTTTGATTATGTAAATTGATGCCCCTACCAACAAATAGGGAATAGTTTCCCAAACCGAAGCATCAAATCCAAATCCTGCATAGCATGTTGCTCTATCGCTCTCTTCTACCATAAAATTCTTATTATGCCAATAACAAAGATTTATTAATGATTTATGTTCTATCATTACTCCTTTTGGTTTTCCAGTCGTTCCGGAAGTATAGATCACATAGGCCAGATCAGTTGAATTATTTATTTTTTCCAAATTTGAACTATCTCCTTGGTATAGTTCTTTTGGTTCAAGAAATATTAATTCCTTACAGTTTTTTAATTTTGCAGCTAAATCATGCTGAGTTAGTAATAAAATTGATAGACTATCCTCCAACATAAAGTTGATTCTGTCCTCTGGATATTCGGGATCAATCGGTAAGTAAGCCGCTCCTGCTTTTAAAACCCCCAAGATCCCTACTATCATTTCAAGCGAGCGTTTCACCAAAATCCCTATAACACTATCCGATTTAGCTCCCTTATTTCTTAATATTCTTGCCAATTGATTCGCACGTTGATTTAATTCTTTATAGGTTAGTTTTTGATCTTCATATACTATCGCTACATTATCCGGCGTTCTTGAAACCTGCTCTTCAAACAACTCTTGGATTGTTTTGTCTTTTGGATATTCAACTTGGGTATTGTTAAAATCATACAATATCTGGTGCTTTTCCATTTCAGTGAGGATGTCAATCTTCTCCAAATTAATATTGGGGCTGTCAGATATTTGAATAATTATATTAAGGAAATGATCTTTTACTCTTGTTACCAAATGTTCTGGATAAACGGTTCCATTATATTGAAAGTTAATTTTTAGCTCTTCACCGGGTACGATTAAAATATTAAAGTCATAGTTGGTCTGTTCAAAAGCTTCCATCCCTTTTATTTGAAATTCACGAATTGCAACATTATTGTTCCCCTCATCCTGAGGATAATTTTCAAAAACCATGATATGATCAATCAATTCCAGCTTTAGCAGAGAATTAGACTGGATCTGTGCCAGCGACAGATAAGAATATTTTTCGGACAATAAGGCATTATCCTGAACTTTTAAGACGAGTTCAACAAAATTTCGCGCTTCATTACTTCTTATCCTGACGGGGATGGTATTGATAAATAAACCTACCGCGCTTTCAATTCCCGGGATTTGCGCCGGCCTTCCCGATACCACCGCTCCAAATACCACATCATCGGTATTGTTATATCTTTGTAATAATATACCCCATATCGTTTGAAAAAACGAATTTATCGTAACATTATATTTGCGGACAACATCTGTAAGTTTTACAGTAATTTCCTTATCAAGCCGAACTTCAAGTTTTTTTTGCTGATAAGCATCAGATTGGATAATTTTCCCGGGTAATAATGCTTTATTTTCATAGGTTTCAAGGTATCTCCGCCAATATGAATATCTTTCTTCCTGGTTCTGTTTTTCCAACCATTTGATATAGTCAAAATATGGACATTCTTCTTCCAACTGCAGAGGTCGGTTCTCCTTGATACCCCGATAAATGGAAAAAAATTCGTTGATAATAATTCCTAGACTCCATCCGTCCATCAGAATATGGTGAAAACTCCAAATTACTTTGTAACTACTGGCTTTGGTCTTTAAGGCCGCTATCCGAATCAACATGTCTTTGGATAAATTGAATTTCTTTTTTTTGTCTTTTTCTTTAAATTCATTGATATAATTTTTTTGGGCACTTTCCGGCATGGCGGAGATGTCTTGAAAATGGATCTTTATTTTACGTTCCCGTAATACTACCTGTTTCGGTTTATTAATTTCCTCATAGATAAATATAGTTCGCAAGACGTCATACTTGGCAATCAAAGCATTCCAAATTTCTTCAAATATCTGAATATCTATGTCACCCTCAATATCATAGATCGTTTGCTCAAAGTATGCATCGGATTCACTATTCATGATCGAGTGAAATAACATGCCTTCTTGCATTGGAGATAAAGAATATACTCTTTTTATTTTTGAGTTGTTACCCATGACAGTTCTCCCCTTTAAATTTCTTCAACTAATTTCGATATATCATCCAGTTCTTCAATGCTAAGATCCGTATCTTGGAAATCGGCTGGTGTAAACTCGGAAACTTCCTTACTCATACAATGTTTAATAATTTCTAAGAGCATAACCTTAAAGTTTTCAAGTAATTCGGCAACGGTTTCTTCTTGATATTCAGCGGCAATAAAATCAAATGAAAACAATAATTGATCATCCATTATCATTCCATTAATTTCGATAGGCATTATTAATTTGTCCAACATTGGACTTATTTGTAATCCCATAGGCAGCTTTGATGGGACAAGTATGTGGGATTGATCAATATTTTGAGCAAATTGCCCCAGGTAGTTAAAACGTATCTCTGGGTTCAACCTGAATTCAATGCCCTGTTTATTTTCAGGTGCGCTTAAATATTTGAGTATCCCATAACCGACTCCGTGACTGGGAATCCGGCGCAAGCTTTCTTTGGTTTGTTTAATTATATAAGATATATCTTTAGCACCGGTCATGTCCAAGATAACGGGATAGATCGAGGTAAACCAACCAATTGTCCGAGTTATATTCATCCCGGGAATTATCTCTTCCCGGCCGTGTCCCTCCATCTGTATTAAAACCTTTCCCTGTCGGGTACATTGATTTACAGCCAACCCCAATGCAGTTAACAATATGTCGTTAATTTCCGTATTATAAGCGCCATTCACTTGTTTAAGCAACTTTTCGGTTTCGGTTGCCGATAATTTAAAAGTTAGTTTTTGCCGCACTACTGGCCTTTGGTTGTTACCGGAAGTATTTTTGGGCAATGGAACAATATCCTGATTCTCTAGTTTCTGCCAATATTCTATCTCCTTTAAAAATTCTTTTCTGTTGCTATATTGTTGAAGTTGGTTTGACCATTCTTTATAAGAATGGGTTTTGGGCGCTAGCTTAATTTCTTCCATTTGCAACAGGCTTTGATAACCTAATGTAAAGTCTTCCATTAAAACCCGCCATGAGACTCCATCAATAACGAGATGATGTATGATGATCAGCAAATGATCCCCGTCTTTTGTTTTAAACAGCCCTAACTTAACCAACGGCCCATTGGCCAAGTCAATCCTCTTCTGAAGTTGATTGGATGCTTCTTCGACTTTTTCTACATAATCGATCTCACTGGTTACATCAATCACTTTTAAGTCATATAACGTTCCTCCAATAGGACGGTTATATTGGATGGCTCTTTGGCCTTCCGTATGATAAACCATCCGCAAAGCGTCATGATGTTCCAATATTTTATTGAATGTTTGCCGGACAAAATTTTCATCAAAGCCTTCTTTCCGGTACAGCATTACTGATTGATTAAAATGATGCCGATCTATATTTTCCGACTCAAAAAACCACTTTTGCACCGAGGTTAAGCCAATTTCTCCGGAAACGTCTTCTTGATTTATTTCTTTCACATCATATTTGATATTTTTAGCTAATTGTTCGATGGTGGGATTTTTAAATAGATCTTTGATATCCATCGTTAACTGATACTTATTTAGCCTGGCTGCGACTTGAATAGCTTTGATAGAGTCCCCGCCCAGTTCAAAAAAGTTATCCCGGACCCCGATTTTGGGGTTTCCTAAAACGCTTTGCCAGATACTTGTCAAAGTTTCTTCCATTTCGTTTGCCGGTGCCACATATTCCTTATTGCTGGCAATACTGCCATCCGGTTCCGGTAGTGCTTTCCGGTCGGTTTTACCACTGGATGTTAACGGTATTTTGTCAAGTTTGACAAAGTATGATGGCACCATGTAGTCCGGCAGTTTCTTTAATAGATACTCTCTGAGTTCCGTTATGTTTAATTCATTCGTGGTTACAATGTAGGCACAAAGGTAATTATTTCCCTGGTTGTCGTTCCGGTCGATTACTACTGTCGCTTTTATCCGATCATGCTCCAATAACCGGTTCTCGATCTCCCCAAGCTCAATTCGAAACCCTCTGATTTTGACTTGATGGTCCATTCGTCCTAAAAATTCGATATTCCCATCCGGCAGCCACCGGGCCAAGTCTCCTGTACGGTACATCTTCGTTCCGGGGATAAATGAATTAGTGATAAACTTCTCTGCGGTTAAACCCGATTGATTTAAATAACCTTTTGCTAAACATTCCCCTGATATACACAGTTCCCCCGGAATACCAATGGGTTGTAAGCTTTTTTCTTTATCTACAATATATGCGTTTATATTTGATAATGGTTTACCAATAGGTATACTGTTATTTCCTTTTAAATCATATTTAGCCAACGAATACTTAGTTGCGTATATTGTTGTTTCCGTTGGGCCGTATAAATTTTTCAACTTTACTTTCTGAGTTATTTCATGAAATTCTTTTACTATTTCTCTTGATAAAGCCTCTCCCGCAGTAAAAACATATTTTAATCGATTAATGATTATATGGTCATTTTTACTTAAAACATTTAAAAATATTTTTAGCATTGATGGCACAAAGTTAATGTGAGTTACATTATACCGGTCAATCGCTTCCACTATTGCATGCGGGTCCTTTTCCATCCCCTTAGGCAAAATGGCTAATCTTCCAATTCCAAATATCCATCCAAATAATTCGGTTACTGAAACATCAAAAGTATATGTAGTTTTTAATAAATAAACATCATTCTCCATTAGGGGATATTCTTTCTGTAATTCCGACAGCACGTTAACTACGCTACGGTGTGGAACCATCACTCCCTTAGGCCGTCCTGTCGAACCAGAAGTATAAATGATGTAGGCTAGATCTTCCGGATTATTAGTCCGGCATAAATTCGAATTTTCCCCTTGGTATAGATCGTCTTTTTCAAGATTGATAATTAATCCGTCAAATTTAATCAAGTTACTCTGCGTTAATAATATCTTGGCATTACTGTCTTTTAACATATAGTCTATCCGTTCGAACGGATACTCACAGTCAATTGGTAAATATGCTCCGCCCGACTTCAGAATCGCCAATATCCCCACGATCATTTCGAAGGAACGCTCCACCATAATGGCGACTATCGTATTCGGTGTGATACCATTTTCAATAAGAACTCTTGCCAATTGGTTCGCTTTCTTGTTTAACTCCTGATATGTTATTTGCTGTTCTTCATACACCAATGCTACTTTACTCGGTGTTTTCTCAACCTGTTCTTCAAAAAACTCTTGAATTGTTTTGTCTTTCGGATAGTCAACTTGCGTATTGTTAAATTCATGCAGTATCTGATTTTTTTCCGTTTCAGTAAGAATATCTATTTCTTTTAGTTTACGTTGCGGATTCTCCGTTATTTCCTTGATAACCCGGATGTAATGACGCACGATACGGGCTACGGTTTCAGCCTTATACAGCTTTGTGCAATATTCCATATCAAACTTAACTTTGTTCCCGGTTTCGACAGCAGTCAAGGTAAGGTCGAATTTGGCAATGATATTTTTAATCGGGTGGGAGGTAATCTTTAACTCTTCCATGGATAATTCCTGGTTATCCATATTCTGTAACACAAACATAGTATCAAATAACGGATTCCGGCTTAAATCCCGCCGGATATTCAATTGCCCGATCAATTCTTCAAATTGATAATCCTGATTTTCATATGCCGCTAAAGCGTTTTCTTTTACTTCCTCTAAAAATTCCCTGAAGGTCTTATCTCCCTCGGGGTAATTCCGCATGGCGAGTGTATTGACAAACATTCCAACGATGTTCTGTAAGTCGACATGAGGTCTGCTAGCAATCGGTGAACCAACAATTATATCTTCTTGCCCGGTATATTTTGCAAATAAAATATTATAAGCCGCCAATAATATCATATACATGGTGGCTCCGGTTTCCGCCGCCAACTGATTAAGTTTTTTCGTTTCAGAAACTTCGATTTCAAAATTTATCGAGTTCCCTTCAAAGCTCTGTACCGTAGGCCGGGGATAGTCGGTCGGCATGTTCAATACCGGGATCTCACCTTTGAATACATTTAACCAATATTCTTCCTGCTTCTTAACTTCATCACTTCGGAATAGTTCGTTCTGCCAGACTGTAAAATCTTTATATTGAATCCGCAAGGGCGGTAACTCCCGATTTTGAGAAAGTTCCGCCAGTTCCTTGAGTATTATACCCATCGATACTCCATCCGAGATGAAGTGATGTATTTCAATGAATAGTAAATGTTTCTCATTGTTTAATCTAGCCAATTTGATCCGGATTAATGGCGCTTGTTCAAGATTAAACGGTCGAATAAAACCGCTGATGATCCTCTCCAATTGCTCCGACTCTGCTTCAATTTCCGGGAGTTCCAGGTATTCAACGGCAAATTCCACTTCCGAATGGATTCGTTGTACCGGTTCCTCCCCTACGAGCTCGAACGAGGTCCGTAAGGTTTCATGCCTGGCAATTAACTGCTGAAACCAACTTTCGATTTGATCTTTGTCAACGCGACCTTCAATAATGACCGCTCCGAGGATGTTGTAGGTAATCGATTCACCTTCAAGTTGCCATAATAGATACATCCTTTTTTGAGCGGATGATACCGGGTAGTATTCCCGCTGTACTACCGGCTGAATGGCCGAATATCGGCTTTGTTCCGACCTGGAGATATATTTGGCCTGGGCTTGGATGGTGGATATGGTAAATACATCTTTCAACGGGAAATTGACCTGTAATTCCTTGTGGATTTTGGCTGTAAATATTGTCGCTTTGAGGGAATGGCCCCCAAGCTCGAAAAAGTTGTCATTGATTCCGATCTTTTCTACTCCTAAAATATCTTGCCATATTTGGACCAATTTCCGTTCCAGATCATTTGTGGGCGCCGCATATTCCCGGTCGCTGGAAATCCGGCCCTCCGGATTGGGTAATGCTTTCCGGTCGATCTTACCGTTCGGCGTCAGGGGCATTTTGTCAAGCTTGACGAAATATGACGGCACCATGTATTCGGGTAGTTTTTGTAACAGATACTCCCGTAGTTCCGGCACTTTCAATTCATCCATGGCAACAATATAGGCGCAGAGATATTTGGTCCCACCGGTGTCACTTCGGTCAATGGCCACGGCCTCTTTAATCAGTTCATGCTCCAATAACCGGTTCTCGATCTCGCCAAGTTCAATCCGGTTCCCCCGGATTTTTACCTGGTGGTCGATTCTTCCTAAAAATTCAATATTGCCATCCGGCAGCCACTGAGCCAAATCTTCGGTCCGGTACATCCGGGTGCCGGGTATAAATGGATTCGCGACAAATTTTGCCGCTGTAAGTTCCGGCTGATGTAAATATCCCCGGGCCAACCCATCGCCCGCGATATAGAGTTCACCGGGAATACCTACGGGTTGAATATTTTGACTTTGATCAAGGACATATAAATGAATGTTGTCAATGGGTTTCCCAATCGGAACCGTATTCAGCGCCACATGGGGCGAACAGTCAAAATAGGATACATCAACGGTAGCTTCCGTCGGGCCGTACAAATTAATCAGCATGGTATGATTGGTTTGATAGAGCAAATGGTTGAAACGCTTAGTCAATGGCAAACTTAATGCTTCGCCGCTGGCAAATACCCGGGTTAAACTTTTCAGTTTCGGGCTCATTTTAAGATTATCCACCGATTCCAAGAAAGTGGCCAGCATGGACGGGACAAAATGCATGGTGGTGATTCGGTGCTTTTCAATGGCTACGCCAATGGCTTCCGGGTCTTTCTCCCCTCCGGGAATGAGAAAACAGACTTTCGCACCCACCAACGACCACCAAAGTAATTCCCACACGGAAACATCAAATGTATAGGGGGTTTTTTGAAGAATTGCATCACTGGATCCCAAGGGATACTGTTTCTGCATCCAGTTTAAACGGTTAATCACGGAATAATGCTCAATCATGGCGCCCTTAGGCCTACCGGTGGAACCGGAGGTGTAAATCACATAGGCCAGATTCCTTGGACCACACGCAAGCTTCAAATTGGTACCGTCGCCCTTATAAAGATCCGCGGCTTCGAGACTGACCACTTCTCCCGAAAAAGAAACCATCCCGGTAAATTTATCCTGGGTCAATAACAGTTGGGTCCCGCTGTTCTCCAGCATATATTGAATCCGTTCCGCCGGATAGTTCGGGTCAATCGGGAGGTATGCCCCCCCGGCCTTGAGGATTCCCATGATTCCAATCATCATCTCCAGAGAACGTTCCACCATCAATCCGACGATGGTATCGGACCCAACTCCTATACTGCGGAGCATTCGGGCCAACTGGTTCGCTTTTATATTGAATTCCCGGTAGCTTAATTGCCGATCCTGGTATATAACTGCTGTCCGATCCGGGCTCTTTTCCACCTGGGCTTCAAATAACTGGTGAATCGTTTGACTTTTTGGATAATCCGCCTGGGTATTGTTAAATTCGGTGAAAACCCGATCTTGTTCTTCCGCCGTCAAAATTATCAGTTCCGCCAATTTGAGATCCGGTTGGGCGACAATTTGGCGGATGATATTGATAAAATGTGTTTTGACCATGGCAATGAGCGCTTCCGGATAAATTGCGGGGTTATGCTTAAAATCGATATAACATTCATCCCCAGGCATGATGATAATATTAAAATCATAGTTGGTCTGTTCAAAAAATTCCACATTGTCCACTTGGAACTCAGTGAACGACTGATTGAGTTTTTCCCGGTCTAGGGGATAGTTTTCAAAAACCATGATATGATTCATCAATTCGTTCTTTAGTTCAGAATTGGACTGGACTTGCGCCAAGGATAAATAGGAATATTTATCGGAAAGCAAGGCCGCATCCTGGACCCGCCGGAGGAGTTCCCCAAAAGTTTGTGCATCCCCATTTTGAATCCGAATGGGAATGGTATTGATAAACAAGCCCACCGCGCTTTCAATCCCGGGAATTTGTGATGGCCTCCCCGATACTACCGTTCCAAACACCACATCCTGGGTATTATTGTATCGTTGTAACAAGATGCCCCAGATGGATTGAAAAACAGTATTGATTGTCACCTGATTCTGCCGGGCGATATCCGCTAGTTTAGCGGAAGTATCCCGGTCAAGTTTAATTTCCAGCTTCTTTTGCTGATAGATTCCATGTTTACCCGGGCTGGTTTTTCCGGGCAATGATGCAAGCTGTTCATAACCGGCGAGATATTCCTGCCAATAAGTGTACCCATCTTCCTGGTTTTGTTTTTCAAGCCATTTAATATAGGTAAAATACGGGCATCCTTCTTTCAACTGTAACAGCCGGTTCGCTTTGATGGTCCGGTAGATGCTGAAAAAGTCATTGACGACAACTCCCAGACTCCAACCGTCCATCAGGATGTGATGGTGGCTCCAGATGACTTTATGCTTATCCGGTCCGGTTTTGAATACCGCCACCCGGATCATAATATCCTTTGACAGATTGAATCCGGTCTGTATATCGCGTACCTTGAATTCTTCAAGGTACCTTTCCCTGGCGCTATCCGTCATGGCGGAGATGTCTTCAAAGAAGAGCTTGGTTTTTCTTTCCTGCAAAACCACTTGCATGGGCCGGTTAATTTCTTCATAGACAAAAATGGTTCGAAAGACATCATACTTTTCAATCAAGGCATTCCAGATGCTTTCAAATATTGAAAGATCGATTTCGCCTTGAATATCATAAGACATTTGCTCAAAATAAGCATGCGCGTCTTTATTGATAATGGTATGAAAAAGCATCCCCTCTTGCATCGGAGACAGGGGATAAATCCGCTGGACTTTTAAATCTTTAAGCATCGTTATTTTTCAATCCTTTCATAACTTATCGATGGATTTTAAGATACTATCCAATTCTTCAATACTCAGGTACTCATTTTCAAAATCCGAGGGGGTTAATTCGGATTCTTCCTTACTCGTGCAATGCTGAATGATGTCCAACAGAATCGCTCGGAAATTCTTGAGTAATGCGGCGATGTTTGCCTCTTGATACCGCAGGGTATCAAAATTAAACGTCAATACCATTTCATTATCCATTACCATTCCGGTGATTTCCAGAGGCGATCGCAATTGCGTCAACTTGGGACTCACTTGCAAACCCATGGGTAACTTGGAAGTGGTAAATATTTGATATTGGGTGTTTCGATCGAATTGTCCCAGATAATTAAAGCATATCTCCGGGTTCAATTTGAATTTTACATCCTGTTTATTTTCCAGCCAGGTCAAATATTTCAGAATTCCATACCCAATCCCACGATGGGGGACCCGCCGTAAGCATTCTTTGGTGCGTTTGATGGCATACGAAATGTCACTGGCACCGGCCATGTCCAAAATGACGGGATAAATTGAGGTGAACCAGCCCACCGTCCGGGTAATATTCATTCCGGGGATGATCTCCTCGCGGCCGTGTCCTTCCATTTGGATTAATACTTTCTCCTGTCCGGTGCTCTGTTTTACCGCCAGGCCCAATACGGTCATTAAAATGTCATTAATTTCTGTATTATAAGCCGTATTCACTTGTTTCAGCAATTGTTCGGTCTCCACCGGTGATAATTTAAAACTCAAGCTATGCCGATTGATTCCTTCTTTCCCAGCACCCGGCGCATTGGAGAACAATGGAAGCACAGCCTGGTTTTCCAATCCCCTCCAGTATTCCTTTTCCCTTAAAAATTCTTTACTGTTACTGTATTGTTGAAGCCGATGCGACCATTCCTTAAACGAGTGAGTTTTGGGCGCGAATTTGATGGTTTTCTTTTGCAAAACACTTTGGTAACTCGCCATCAAATCTTCCACCAGGATTCGCCAGGAAACGCCATCAATGACCAGGTGATGAATGATGATGAGTAAATGATCCCCATCCTTGGTCTTGAAAAGACCTAACTTGACTAGCGGACCATTCACCGGATCAATCTCCCGCTGAAAATGATTCGCTTTGGCTTCAACTTGTGTTTCACAATTTAAATCATGGGTTAAATCAATCACCTTGAGTTCATATAATTTTCCTTCGGTTAAACCGCGATTATATTGAATAATCCGGTGCTTATGAGGCTTGTCCACCAGGTAAGTCATTCGTAAAGCATCATGGTGTTCCAACAATTTATCGAATACCTGGTAGATTATTTTTTTGTCAAAGCCTTCTTTGCGATACAGCATCACTGATTGATTAAAATGGTGCCTGTCGGTCTGTGTAGATTCGAAAAACCATCTTTGCACCGGGGTCAGGCTGATTTCTCCAGTGACTGGTTCTTGACTGATTTCGATTTTTTCATACTTAACATATTTCGCCAATTGCAGGATGGTAGGATTTTTAAATAAGTCCTTGAGATCTATCGTTAATTGGTATTGATTCAGTCTGGCTGAGACTTGAATGGCCCGGATGGAGTCTCCGCCCAATTCGAAAAAGTTGTCATTGATCCCGATTTTGGCTACCCCCAAAACATCTTGCCAGATCTCCGCCAGTTTTGCCTCGATTTCATTGGTGGGCGCCACGTATTCCTGTCCGCTGGCAATACTGCCATCCGGTTTCGGCAGCGCTTTCCGGTCCACCTTGCCGTTGGAAGTCAAAGGCATTTTCTCAAGTTTCACGAAATATGAAGGGATCATATAATCCGGAAGTTCTTGCCCCATGTGTTCCCGAAGTTCCGAGGTGGTTATCCCGGATGTAGTAATAATGTATGCGCACAGATACTTCTGATTTTCTCCCCCCACTAACTCTTCGCGATCGATAACAACCGCATCCTTGATCCCCGGATGTTGTAACAGCCGGTTTTGGATCTCTCCCAATTCAATGCGATGGCCACGGATTTTTACTTGGTGATCGATCCGGCCCAGGTATTCCAAATTCCCATCCGTCAACCACCGGGCCAGATCTCCCGACCGGTATAGGGTTTCATTCGCCCGGTACGGATTGACGACAAACTTTTCCTTGGTCAATTCCGACCGGTTCAAATATCCCCGGCCGACCCCGTCACCGCCCACGCATAATTCTCCCGGGACCCCGATGGGCTGCAAACCCATATTCTTATTAAAGACATATGTGGTTAATGTGGGGATTGGTTTCCCGATATTGCTGATGTTTAACTCGATGTCGGCGGCGCCGATTTCTTTAAAAGTTACATGGACGGTGGTCTCGGTGATCCCGTACATGTTGATTAATTTGGTTTGCGGATATTTTTGGAACCAAGGTTTGAGAATGATTGGTTTTAAAGCTTCACCGCCAAAGATAACATACCTTAGCCGAAGTTCCGCTTCCGGAACATGCATCTCTTCATTGATCAGGTTGAAAAAGGCGGTGGGTGTTTGGTTTAATACAGTTACTTTTTGATCCTTGAGCAGTTTCAAATACGCTTTGGGATTTTGGGCAGTAAGTCTTGGGATAACAATTAGTTTTCCCCCGTATAACAACGCACCGTACATCTCCCAAACTGAAAAGTCAAAGCAATAGGAATGGAACATGGTCCATACGTCATCCGCGCTGAAGTCAAATTGGATCCGGTCGTTAAGCATCAGCCGGACCACGTTCCGGTGTTCAATCATGGCTCCTTTGGGATTGCCGGTGGTTCCCGAAGTATAAATGATATAGGCCAAATGTTCCGGCCGGGTGACACTATCCAAATTGGCGTCATTCCCCTGATAGATCCCAGCGTCATCCAAATCGATGATGGCTCCGGGGAAGTCTACCCGGGTCTGGACTTGGTGCCGGATTAACAGGATTTGGGTGCCGCTGTCCTCCAGCATATATTTAATCCGTTCTTCCGGATAGCCAGGGTCAATGGGCAGGTAGGCGCCACCCGATTTTAAGACGGCCAGGATTCCGATGATCATTTCCAAGGAGCGATCAACTATTAATCCCACGCAACGATCCGGATGAATACCTTCGCTCCGGATGACCCGGGCCAACTGGTTCGCCTTACGGTTCAGTTCCCGGTAGCTTAACTGTTGGCCTTCAAATACCACCGCAATGTTGTCCGGGTTCCGCTTGGCCTGCTCTTCGAATAAACCTTGCAGGGTTTTCTCCCGCGGATACCCGGCCTGGGTGTCATTGAAACCATATAATAACTGTTGCTTTTCTTCTTCGCTCAGGCAGTCGATCTTGGCAATGGTCAGTTCGGGATTTTCGGTGATCTGCGCCACAATCTGAAGATAATGGCGAATCATTCCGGCGGCTGTCGCTTTCGTAAACAACTTGGTGCAATATTCCAAGCTCAGTCGAATGATATCCCCAGTTTCCACGGCAGTTAAGGTTAGATCAAATTTAGCAACCCGGTTATCCAGTTCATACGGGGTGAATTGCAAACCGGAATGCTGATACAGATTCATGTTTTGTAAGACGAACACCACATCATATAATGGATTCCGGCTGATATCCCGGTGTAAATTCAATTTTTCAATCAATTCCTCAAATTGATAGTCCTGGTTTTCATAGGCCATGAAGGCATGTTCTTTGACCTCGGCTAAAAACTTCCGGAAAGTTTTACCGCTCTCCGGGTAATTTCTCATAGCCAGCGTATTGACAAACATACCAATGATGGTTTCTAAATCGGCTTGGGGTCTACCGGCGATGGGCGAACCGACGATGATATCTTCCTGTCCGGTATATTTGGCCAGCAGAATATTGAACGCTGCCAATAATATCATATACATGGTGGAGCCGGTTTCCGCCGCCATCTGATTCAATTTGTAGGTTACAGACGCATCAATATCAAAGACAAGGGTGCTGCCTTCAAAACTTTGAACCGTCGGACGGGGATAGTCAGTTGGCATGTTCAATACCGGAATTTCACTGTTAAACACTTTCAGCCAATATGCTTCCTGGCTTTTAATAGCTTCACTGCCGAAAAATTTATTTTGCCAAACCGCAAAATCTTTATATTGTATCCGCGGCACCGGCAACTCACGGTTTTGAGAAAGTTCTCCTAGTTCTTTCAGCAATACCCCCAATGATACCCCGTCGGATACGATATGATGCATATCAAGAAATAGAAGTTGCTTGGCTTCTTTCAACCTGACCAGCTTAACCCGTAATAATGGCGCATGGCCAAGGTTAAATGGCCGGATAAAACTGCCGACAATATTCCGTAAGCTTTCGGATTCAACCCCAATCTCCGGAAGCTCCAGATAGTCAACAGTAAAATCCACGGTTTGATGGACTCTTTGTACCGGTTCGCCATTGGCCATTTCAAATGAGGTCCGCAAAGCCTCATGTCTGGCAATCAATGCCTTAAACCAGTTTTCAATTTGATTCTTCTCTATCTGATCTTCGATGATTGCCGCCCCGGAAACGTTATAAGCGGCAGAATCTCCTTCCAGTTTCCACAAAAGATACATTCTTTTTTGGGTGGATGATACCGGATAATATTCCCTGATTTGAACGGGTTGGATAGATGAATATAAATTCTTTTCCGCCTTATTTACAAATCTGGCCAATTCTTTAATGGTCGGAGCTTTGAATATTTCCTTTAAAGACAGATTGACATTCAATTTTTGATGAATTTTGGCAACTAAGACGGTGGCCTTCAGGGAATGTCCGCCCAGCTCGAAAAAGTCATCCTTTGTCCCGATTTTTTCAATTCCCAAGACATCCTGCCAGATTGATACCAATGTTTCTTCAACTTCATTGGCCGCCGCCACATATTCCCTACCGGTAGAGACGCTCGTATCCGGTTCCGGCAGCGCCCTCCGATCAACCTTGCCGCTTAAATTGATTGGCAGCTTGTCAAGTTGAATAAAATATGACGGTACCATGTAATTAGGCAGTTCCTTTAATAAATACTCCCGTAATTCATGGGCTTTCAATTCATCCTGGGCTACCAGATAAGCGCAGAGATACTTATTACCATGCGCATCGGTCCGGTCGATGATTACCGCCTCTTTGATTTTCTCATGTTCCAATAACCGTCTCTCAATCTCACCCGGTTCAATCCGGAATCCCCGGATTTTTACCTGGTGATCAATCCGGCCTAAAAACTCAATGTTCCCATCCGGCAACCACCTGACCAAATCGCCGGTCCGGTACATGATTTCTTTTGGGATGAATGGGCTTCCGACGAACTTTTCCCGGGTTAATTCCGGACGGCTCAAATAACCTTTGGCCAAGCCGTCTCCGGTAATACAAAGTTCCCCCGCGACGCCTACCGGCTGGAGCCTATTCCTGGAATCGAGAATCAGTGCGCCGGTATTGGCGATCGGTTTACCAATCGGTATTGTTTCCCGGCTTTCATCGATTTCATTGATATCATAGGCTGTTGCAAAAACCGTGGTTTCAGTTGGGCCATAAACATGAACGAGGCGGTGTTTACCCAAATAAGCCAATGCTTTCCGGGTGTGATTGACAGAGATCCGTTCTCCCCCGAATAAGATTTTGCGAACCCCTTGAAGACATTCAATCTTTAAATCCACCAACGTATTGAAGAGAGCGGTGGTGATAAAAAATACGGTAATTTTTTCTTTCCGGATCACCTCGGCCAGAAGCGCGATATTTAGAACGGAGTCTTTGTCAACCAATACTAATTTGGCCCCGTTCAGTAACGCTCCGTAAATGTCAAAAGTTGAACCGTCAAAAGAGTAATTTGAGAGTTGCAATAAAATATCCTGATCTGAAATGGTAATATAATTGGTGTTTTTCACTACCCGGCTGATATTAAAATGAGTGGTCAGATTGCCTTTGGGTTTCCCGGTCGAGCCTGAAGTATAGATTACATACGCCAGGTTGTCGGATTTGCTTTGCGGCTTCAGATTGGAGCCCTCATGTCGGTAATTGGCTGGATCTTCAAGCTGAACCATCGTGCCTTGAAAATGGATTCTTTCAGCCAGCAGGTTTTGGGTTAATATGATCCGGGCACTGCTATCTTCCAGCATAAAATGAATCCGCTCATTTGGATATTCCGGATCAATTGGCAAATAAGCTCCACCTGCCTTGAAGATCGCCATGATGCCAATGATCATTTCGAACGATCGCTCCGCCATGAGCCCGACAATCGTGTCCGCACCAACTCCTTTGTTTTTTAAACATCTGGCTAACTGATTGGCTTTTTCATTCAATTCCCCATAGGTCAGTTGTTGATCTTTGTACACCAATGCCGTATGACCCGGTATTCTTGCCACCTGTTCTTCAAATAATTCTTGAATGGTCTTAATTTTCGGATAATCGGTTCGGGTATCATTAAATTGGGTCAAAATTTGAGCCTTTTCTTTCCCGGATAACATCTCGATTTCGGATAACTTGACCTCCGGATTGTGAACGATTTCCCCGATGATCTGAAGATAATGCTTGACGATACGTTCCACCGTTTCCGGTTTGAATAATTTGACGCAATAATCAAGCATCAAGCTGATTCCCTTCGCGTGTTCGGCTACTTGGAGCGTCAGGTCAAACTTAGCAATCCGGTTTTCAAATGAATAGGGTTTGAACTGTAAACCACCCATTTTAATACTCCCGGAATCCATGTTTTGTAACACAAACACGGTGTCAAACAATGGGTTCCGGCTGATATCCCGACGCAAGTTCAGCTTTTCTATCAATTCTTCAAATTGATATTCCTGGTTTTCATAGGCTAACAGGGCGTTTTCTTTAACTTCGGCCAAGAATTGCCGGAAAGTCTTGTCGCCCGCCGGGAAATTTCTCATGGCCAGCGTATTGACAAACATTCCGATTACATTTTGTAAATCGGCATGGGGTCTTCCGGCGATGGGGGAACCGATGATGATATCTTCCTGCCCACAATATTTGGACAGCAAAATGTTGTAAGCGGCCAACAGCAACATATACAAGGTGGCGCCGGTTTCCTTCGCCAGAAGATTCAGTTTTTCCGTGAAGGAAGATTCAATTTCAAAATTGATTGAGCTTCCCGCGAAACTCTGAACCACGGGCCTGGGATAATCGGTCGGCATATTCAGTACTGGTATCTCACCGTCAAAAACGCCCAACCAATAATCTTCCTGGCTTTTAATGGCCCCGCTTTGGAATAATTCGTTCTGCCATACCGCAAAATCTTTATATTGAATCCGTAACACCGGCAATTCGCGGCCATGATCCAGTTGGGACAGTTCGTTAATTATTACCCCCAGCGACACACCATCGGAGATGATGTGGTACATATCCATTAGCAGTAAATGCTTTTCGCCTTTCAACCGGATTAACTTAACCCGGAATAACGACGCCTGGCCCAAGTCAAACGGCCGGATAAAATCACCGACAAATTCCAATATTTCTCCCGGACCAGCTTCCAGCGTAGGAAATTCCAGATATTCAATCCCAAAGTCCACGGCCGGATGGACCCGTTGCACTGGTTCATTATCAACCTTTTCAAAAGAAGTTCGTAAAATCTCATGCCGGGCGATTAACATTGCAAAACGGGACTCCAAAAGATCTTTATCCACCTCGCCTTCGATCATAAAGGCACTGGGGATGTTGTAAGAAATGGCGTCACTTTCCAGTTGCCATAATAAATACATCCGTTTTTGGGCCGCGGACACCGGGTAATAATCCTGCTCTACCACCGGCTGAATGGCTGAATACCGGCTTTGTTCCGCGGCAGCGATATAGCCGGCCAGTTCATGAATGGTCGAGGTCTTGAATATTTCCTTCAAAGGTATACTAACCTTTAACTCCTTAAGGATTTCGGCAACCAGTACCGTGGCTTTCAGGGAATGGCCACCCAATTCAAAAAAGTTATCATTGGTCCCGATTTTTTCAACCCCTAAAACCTTTTGCCATATTTGGACAAGTTGCCATTCCACATCATTCACCGGTGCCACGTATTCCTGCCCGCTAGCAATACTGCCATCCGGTTTCGGCAGGGCCTTTCGGTCGACCTTACCGTTGGAAGTCAAGGGCATTGCCTCAAGTCTTACGAAATACGAAGGGATCATATAATCCGGAAGTTCCCGTCCCATATGTTCCCGAAGTTCCGAGGTGGTTATCTCGGATGTGGCGATAATGTATGCACATAGATATTTCTGTTTTCCCCCTGCCACCGTCTCTTCACCATCAATGACAACCGCATCCTTGATATCCGGATGTTGCATTAGTCGGTTTTGAATCTCTCCCAATTCAATGCGATGGCCACGAATCTTCACCTGATGGTCGATCCGGCCTAAATATTCCAAATTCCCATCCGGCAGCCACCGGGCCAAATCACCTGATTTATATAACGTCTCACCGGCGTGATAAGGATTTTCGACAAATTTTTCACGGGTTAATTCCGATCGGTTCAGATAACCCCGGCCGACTCCGTCGCCGCCCACGCATAATTCTCCTGGAACACCTATGGGCTGCAAGGACATATTTTTGTTAAAGATATATGTGGTTAATGTGGGGATTGATTTTCCGATATTGCTGATGTTTAATTCGATGTCGGCGGCGCCGATTTCCTTAAATGTTACATGGACTGTGGTCTCGGTGATCCCGTACATGTTGATCAATTTGGTTTGCGGATATTTTTGGAACCATGGCTTGAGAATGATTGGTTTTAAGGCTTCTCCGCCGAAGATGACATACCTTAGCCGAAGTTCCGCTTCCGGAAACTGCATCTCTTCGTTGACCAGGTTGAAAAAGGCGGTGGGGGTCTGGTTTAATACTGTTACTTTTTGATCCTTGAGCAGTTTCAAATACACTTTGGGGTTTTGGGCAGTCAGTTTGGGGATGACAATCAATTTTCCCCCGTACAATAACGCCCCGTACATCTCCCAAACCGAAAAGTCAAAGCAATATGAATGGAACATGGTCCATACATCATCCGCACTGAAGTCAAATTGGATCCGGTCGTTAAACATCAGCCGGACCACGTTCCGATGTTCAATCATGGCTCCTTTGGGCTTGCCGGTGGTTCCCGAAGTATAAATGATATAGGCCAAATGTTCAGGCCGGGTGATGTTTTCCAAATTGGCATCGTTTCCCTGATAAATCCCAATATCATTTAAATCAATGATTTCCCCGGGAAAGTCCGCCTTAGCCCGGTCTTGGTCCCGGGTTATCAGGATTTGGGTCCCGCTGTCTTCCAGCATGTATTTAATCCGTTCCTCCGGATAGGCGGGGTCGATGGGAAGGTAGGCCCCGCCGGATTTTAAAACGGCCATGATCCCGACGATCATTTCCAAGGATCGATCAACGATCAACCCCACGGTATGATCCGGATGAATGCCTTTGCTCCGGATGATCCGGGCCAACTGGTTCGCCTTGCGGTTGAGTTCCCGGTAGCTTAATGCCCTGCCTTCATAGACCACCGCAATGTTGTCCGGGGTCCGTTCCACCTGTTCTTCGAATAAGCCTTGCAAGGTCTTTTCCCGTGGATATCCGGCCTTGGTATCATTAAAATCGTATAATAATTGCTGCTTTTCCTCCCCGCTCAGACAGTCGATCTCCACTAACTTTTGCTGCGGATTGGTGATGGTCCGGCCCAGAATGTGGATAAAATGTTTCATAATACGCTGGATAGTAGTGACTTGAAATAGTTCGGTATCATATTCGAACCGGCATTGTAATCGATCCGGATATTCTGTAATATCCAAAGTAATATCAAAGGCAGCTGTCCCGGTCTCAATCTCCTCATACTTAATCCGCGTCCCTTGAATCTGTAAAATTTGAGATTGATCTTTTCGAAAATTCATCAATACTTGAAACAGGGGTGTATAACTCATATCACGCTCCGGCTGAAGCTCGTTCACTAATTTTTCAAATGGAACGTCCTGATGATTATAAGCATTAAAAACAACTTGTTTTACCCGGTCCATCAATTCGGTTAGAGTTGGTTTACCGGTTAAATCAACCCGTAACACCAAAGTATTGATGAAACAACCAATTAAACTTTCCACTTCCGTGCGATTTCGTCCGGAGACCGGCGAACCGATTATAAGATCATCCATTCCCGAATAACGAGAAAGTAAAATACAAAAAGTAGTCATTAGTGCGACAAAAGGCGTGATTTCGTTTTGTTTACAAAACTCTTTCAGGTTCCGGGTCATTTGCGGATCAATTTCGCAATATCCATTGGCCCCTTGGGTGTTTTTCACCGGAGGACGGGATTTGTCGGCAGGAAGCTGTAATAAAGGAAGATTACTTAACTGATTCTTCCAAAATGCCAGTTGGGTTTCAAACCTTTCCCCCTGAAGCCATTCACGGTGCCATGCCGCATAGTCGGAATATTGGAAAGGCAAATCCGGTAATGGTGAAGGACGGTTATTGGAAAACGCCTCATATAAAGCAACCAATTCACCTAAAAAAACCTTGGAAGAATATGAATCAAATATACTGTGGTGAAAAATAAGATTCCCAATGTATTCTTCATTGTTAATTTGAAGGATAAGATGTCGAATTAATGGGCCTTTGGACAAATCAAAAGGTTTTTCGACCTCCCGGGCAATGATCTCCTTGGCCCTTGTTTCTCTTTCAATTTCCGGGAATTCTTGAATATTATCGACCTTTATCTTCAATTGCAGATCCGGATTCACAACAATGGATGGCTCCCCATTTATTTCCGTAAAAGTGATCCGGAGAACCTCATGCCGTCTGATAATTTCATTCAAGCTTTTTTCAAAGGCGGGAAAGTTAATTTTCCCTTTCACCCGGTATGTAACCGCGATATTATACATGGAATTTTCAGATTCCAACCGGTTTAAAAACCAAAAACGTTCTTGGACAAATGATAACACCGGCGGTCCGGCCGTTCTCCGGATGATTTGATTGGCTTGGTTTAATTTTTGTTGTTTCTCCGCCAAAAGTTTTAAAATTAATTTTTGTTTTTCCGGAGATAATTGCTCCAACTGTTTATCGATACTCAACTTTGATTCGCTCCTCTCAAAACCATTAACCATGATTGATAAGATTGTTGGAATTTGAATGATTCATCAATGATTACCGAGCAATTTCAGCACTTCTTCGTCGGAAAGATTGTCCACCTGTTTCAATAAATCCATAACCACACCCTCCTCAAGCTGTCCGGCGATTTGCTGTATCGTTTCAACAGGAGTGTTTGAATCTATAAATTTCCCGGCATTATCATCTTTGACAATACACGGTCCGCTAGTTGCTCAACACTTAAACCTTGTAATAAATCAACAATTGACATTGGGATCTCAAAACTCGGTTCAATTTTGTTTCTGATTTCAGTCATCATCATCAAGTCAAAGCCTAAAGTATTTAATGGTTCATAGATATCCAATTTGGCGCGTTCAAAACGCAGCACATTGGCAACCAGTTCTTACAGAATGGACTCAATGGTGACTTCCTGGTGGCGGGATCACATAACAATAAGGTTTGCAGGTAACTCGCTTTGGATGCATTTGAACCGTTTTCACTCTCCGCGGCCTCTTCTTTGCTAGATTCTTGAAGATTTAATTCCGCGATCATCGCCGGAATAAATCCCATATAATAATTTTTACTGGCTAAAACCCAATCCGGCGGCAAATTGGCGCCGAATACATTGGCGATGGCGTTAGCCTCAATGGGATCACCGGTAGGAGTCCCGGTACCGTGAGCTTCCACATACCGGATTTGTTGTGGTGAAATACCGGCATTACGATACACTTCCCGCATTAAGTCTTCCTGGGATTCGCCGCGAGGTACCGTAATCCCGTTGGTATGTCCGTCTTGATTAGCGCCGGTGCCGCGAATTACGGCATATACAAAATCATTGTCAGCCAAGGCCTGGGCTAATGGTTTCAAAATAACCACACCGGCTCCTTCACCGCGCGCGAAACCATCCGCCCCCGCATCGAAAGTTTTACATCTTCCTTCCGGCGACAGAAATCCGCCTTTTGACTCTGCAATGGTATATTCGGGAGTTGTGATTACATTCACTCCACCCGCAATGACCAGCGGACATTGATTGTTCCAAATACTCTGGCAGGAAAGATGAATAGCCACTAGTGATCCGGAGCATGCCGTATCTACTGAAATACTGGGTCCGCGCAAATCAAAAATGTAAGATATCCGGTTGGATGCCATGGTCAACATGGAGCCGATCGCGGTATGGGTATCGATAAAATCAACATATTTCATTTGGATTAATTGATAATCCATTATAAATGGACCGATATAAACACCTGTATTGGATCCTTCCAATTTTTGTGGATCAATTCCTGCATCTTCCATCGCTTCCCATACAATTTCCAATAAAATCCGTTGTTGAGGATCCAGATAGGCGGCCTCCCGTGGCGAAACTTCAAAAAATTGGGCATCAAACTCGTCGACTCTTTCCAAAAAACCGCCGTGATAAGTATATGTCTTTCCAGGTATTGATTTATCCGGATCATAGAAAGTTTGGATGTCCCAACGTTCTTTTGGAATATCTCGGGTGGCGTCGATCCCCTTTGATAAAAGCTCCCAAAAAGATTCCGGATTATTCGCGCCACCCGGAAAACGGCATCCAATCCCGACAATCGCAATAGGTTCCATGCCCGATCCTCCATTTTCAAACAACTTATCCAATGTAATTGAATGTTTTATTTTAATAGACAAATTTCTACTGTAATTAAATTACTCCCGACAACTCCGTCTCGCATTGAATCGCATCCGGCAACTCGGTCTCAAGCGATTTTACCCGCGGCAATGAATATGAAATCAACGATACCAAAGCAATCGTGAGCCCGGTAAGTATGAATATGAAACCAATTCCTCTTCCCGGCCCGATTCCGATAATTTTGCCAATATTGTCCGCCAGTAAACCGCCCTTTAACAAAAGTGGTTCAAATACTTTATCCGCTAATGGACCGGCAATAGTATACGACAAAATTGACCCGGTTTGGGTTACCATCCCGACGATTGCAAAAACTCGCCCTTGCATATCCTGGACCACTTTTTTGCGAAACAGCGTATCAATGCAAGCGTTAATAATGGGCAGCGCCGCAAAAAAGATAAAACAAGGGACGATAATTAAATAATAATTGGCTCGTACCCCAATCAATCCGTAACTGATTCCGGATATTAGAAAAAACAAAAATATATTCTTAACTAATCTTTTAGGAACGCCCAGGATCGCCACTAAAACACTGCTGATTAACATCCCGATTGCGCTTATCGATTCACCGAGTCCCAAGATTTGCGGTGAAGCGAATGATAAGATCATAGGTCCGATTAATACAATTAAAAAGCCCAAAAGGAAATTGTTGATGAAAAAGATGCCCAATAATGTTAATAAACCGGAACGTGATTTGAGGTATTTAAAACCATTCATCATTTGAACACCGATATGTCCTGCACCCTCACTTCCTTCAGTGGTCTTTTCCGGAGCTGGTACTTTAATAATCAGCATCATGACGACAGCGTAGATAAAAGTAGCAAAATCGATTAGAATGATATTCTCGATCCCGATGATTCCCATCAACACTCCGGCGATTAACGGCGAAAACAGATATGTACCGGATGAAGCGGCTTGAATCATTCCGGCGGCCTGCCCGTAAAAATTCTTAGGAACTATTTGAGTAACTGCGGCTTGATAAGCCGGTGTCTGTATGCCGTTGCACAATGAGCTAAATCCCACTCCCAAATAAATTTGCCAAATTTCAAAATGATTGGTCCAAATCATGATAGCGATAAAAAGGGTACCCAGACTTGCTCCGAAGTCACTGAGTAAAATAACCGCCCTCCGGTTAAACCGATCGGCAATAATTCCGGCCAACGGCTTAATCAAAACTCCCGGCAAGGTAGCCAGTAATATGATCATTCCATATAAGGTTGCCAAACCGGTTGTCTGATACACCCAGACTCCCAATGCAAAACTAGTTAAACCGGAACCGATGATCGACATAAGCTGGCCTTGCCAAATAATTATAAAATCCCGTATCTTGCCATTACCGGTGGTTGCCATTTCATCACAACTCTTTCCTGTCGTATTTTTTCAAAGAAAATCCATCATCCCAAAGTAAGTTATCACCTTGAGTGAGTTCCCGAAAGATTCCATCCAATTTTCGAATAAATGCTTGCCTGATTTTCGTAAAAATGCAAGGTAATATTGCGGATTATCATTATAATCCGTTGTTTCGCATCTAGTTATTTCGGTGATTTTTGTTTTCAGAATATTATTCCTAGATTCCAGTGATTTTTGAAATAATCCCAATAAAAAGTAGTTTCTGTTGCTGGTGAATTTTGCCATTAATATTTACTTGCTGGCTACCCGTCTGATTTTATGCCCATTTTGAATACAATTTCGTTTGTTAGGCTTTTATCATTATTTAAGTAAACGCTGTATTTCTTCCTCCGATAGATTATCAACCTTATCAATCAATTCGGAAATCTGATCAGCTCCGGCTTGTTCCGCCATTTTAAGTAATAAATCCGTGGCAACCGGAGCGTTGATATCGATCAACTTCCCGGATTCAATGAGCTTGGATAAAATACGTTCCGATAATTGAACCACACTCAATCCTTTCAACAAATCAACGATCGACATTGGGATTTCAAAACCAAGTTCAATTTTATTCTTAATCTCCGTGGCCATCATTGAATCCAATCCTAACGTATTCAATGGTGCATTAATATCTAATTTTACCGGGTCAAAACGAAGCACATGCACCACTAGCTCTTGAATGCAAATTTCGATGGTTGCTTGCCTTGCATCCGGTTCACAGGATAATACTTTTTGCAGAAAAACTGCCTTGGGGTCAGTGAAAATAACCTCTTTAGCAGCCGCCGCTTCCTGATTCGACTTTTGCAAACCCAATTCAGCGGTCATCGGAGGGATTGCCCCCATATAGAAATTATCACGAGCAACAGACCAGGTCATTGGGATCACCGCTACCTGTGAACATTCCTGTCCCAACAATCCGGTCAAGATCTTCAAACCTTGCCCCGGATAGATGGCGCTAAGTCCGATTTTTTGATAATAATCGAACATATTTAACTTACTGGCCATACCTACTTCTGCCCACGGTCCCCAATTGATACTTAAGGCAGGCAACCCCTGGGCACGGCGGTAATGGGCAAGTCCATCCATAAAAGCATTCCCCGATGCATAACTGGTCTGTCCCATCAAACCCATCAGGGTAGCTGCGGAAGAGAACAGAATAAAGAAGTCCAATGGTGTATTCCTTAATAATTGATGCAAATTCCAGGCCCCGTTAATTTTCGGACGGAGTACCAGGTTATAGGTTTCAAAATCAATATTCTGAAGCAGTTGATCCCGAAGTATGCCTGCCGAATGAATCACCCCTACAATTTGAGGCCAACCCTCCTTCCAATACGATTCGAAAAAGCCGGATAACTGTTCTTGATCACTCACATCCACCGAGGCAAGGTGAATACTTGCGCCCATGGCTTCCAGTTCCTTGATAAATCTAATTTGTTCAGCGAAAGAACTATTACTGTCAATGCTTCCCCATTCCGAACGCGGTGGAAGCTTGGCACGGCTCATTAAAATTAGCCGTCGGGCGCCGTTTTCAACCATCCACCGGGCGACTAGAATTCCCAGAGCTCCAAAACCTCCTGTAATTAAATAACTGCCATTCGGTTTGAACTTTAACGGCGTCTTTAAATACTGGGCCGTTTTATTAACCAGACGCGCCACCAACCTCTTGCCATCAAAAAACACAATCTGGTTTTCCCCGTCCGGCTGGTATATTTCCGTAAATAGGCTTTGAACCTCTTCCGGATGGGTGGTAGGTTCCAAATCAATGAGTCCTCCCCAAATGGTGGGCATTTCCTGATAACCGATCACCCGACCCAACCCCCATAATGGAGTTTGGAGAATTGATGCCGCTGTGGTTTTTGAATCAGGGATTTGGGAGCCACGGGTTATAATCCATAATTTAACCGAGATACTACGGACAGCGATGATTTTCACCAAATTAATGATGTTGAAGCATCCCAGTATTTTATATTTTTCAATTACTGCCTCCGTAACTTCGTCTTCAGCAACGGCATCCATGGACCACATATGAACTACCCCACTGATGGCCGGCCATTGATTTTGGGAAATATCGGTAAATAGTTGGTGGAAATGTTCCATATCTAATGAGTTTAGAATACATTGTTGCTTTTCGTTCGCAAATTGGTAAGTTTCACCCGGTAAAACCATAATGGTTGATTCACCCTGTTGCTTTAGGCATTCAGCCAGTTTAGCGCCTGTTCCCTGCTTATCGGAAAAAATAATCCAGGTACCGGGTAAATTCCGGTTTGCCTTGACCGGGGATGCTTCATTCACATTGTGACAATATTCTTTGGGTTCCCATTTTAATTCATAAAACCAATCATCGTTTGGATCAGCCTGATATCCGTTCATCTTGTGCAATGACTGCGTTTGAAAACCAATGACTTCGGCAATGAGATTACCCTCGTTATCAAATAGGATCAAATCCGCGCTGATGGTTTCACCGGTTTGATTCTTGATCACGGCATAACTGTATAAGGCAGATCCCGGCTTACGGTAAATAATAACTCGATCAATCCCAACAGGAAGTAAGTCGGAAGGTCCTTCTCCGATCATAATTTGAAAACAAGCGTCTAAAAGCGCTGGATGGAAAAAATATTGCGATTCTTCAAGCTCTTTTAACTTGGGAAGCGCTATCAATCCCAAAATTTCACTCGATCCGATCCAAACTTTTTCTACTCCCTGAAAACAAGGCCCATACTGAAAGCCTTTATGATTATATTCAGAGTAACAATCCTCTTTGGAAACTTCAGTCAAACAGCGCTTGCGAATCTCAGTAATATTGATTTTTTGATTTTTCTTTCCAATTTCATTCCGGCAGATCCGGCCTGACGCATGGTTTGTCCAATTCTCATCCACCCCTTGTGTACGGCTGAAAATTTCAAAATTACCTGTTTCCTGGTGAAAAACCGTACGGATTTTCCGGCTGCCTTGGGATAAGAACAACGCATTGGTAAACCTGATATTTTCCATGGAATAAGTACTGTCCTCATATACCTTCACCGCGCAAGCCAGTCCCATTTCAACGTAACCGGTAGCGGGGAAAAGTTCTGTGCCCTGGGGCTGGTGATCCCGCAGATAAGGATAGAAATTCAAACTAAGGTCATTTTCCCAAGCCGGCCGGGGATGATTCAAGCGGCTTCCCAACAAAGGATGTTCCCGTTTACCCAATCTCTTGCGGGCCGATTCGTCTGTTTCCGCCCAGCAACGTTCCCGCTGCCACGGATAAGTAGGGAGTTTTACGTATTGATAACCACCCGGATAAATTTGTTCCCAGTTTACCGGATAGCCCAAGATATATAGATTCCCTAAAGCTTCGGTCATGGTCATTAATTCATCTTTATTCCGCTGTAACGACGCCAGGATTTTGCCGTCGGCGCCGCATGCCGTTAAACATTCCGAGATAGATGAGACTAACGCCGGATGAGGTCCTACTTCCACAAACAAATCATACCCAGATTGAATGATCTGCTTCATTGCTTTTTCGAAATTCACCGGTTGCCGCACATTTTGCCACCAATATCCATTAGAAAACTCAAGTCCGTTCATCTGTCCGCCGCCAACTGTAGAATAAATTGGTATGGAGGCCGGTTTCGGGCTGATTTTGGCAAGGCTTTCCAATAATTCATCTTGAAACGAATCCATCTGCACACTATGATAGGCTACATTGACTTTTAGAAAACGGGCCATCACCTCTTGGGTTTGAAGCTTTGCCTGGATCTTCTCCAGTACGGCGATCTCCCCGGCAAGTGTTACGGATTTTGGACTATTAATCGCGGCAATGGATACTTTGCCATTCCCCATTTCATTGATTAGCCCGGTGGCTTCGTCTCCGGACAACCCCACCGCCAACATTGACCCTTTATTAACAGCTTTTTGTTGCGCCCGGCCACGCTCAACACTCAGCCAAACAGCATCTTCCAGCTTTAATACTCCGGCAGCATATACCGCGGAAACTTCTCCCACGCTATGGCCGACTACGGCATCCGGAATCACGCCCCAAGAACGCCATAATTCGGTGAGTCCGATTTGAACAGCAAAATTAGCCGGTTGGGCAAATTGCGGCTGATCTAAACGGGAGTTTGCTTCATCGGCCGTTAGCTCGGCCAGCAAGGACCAGCCTGCATAACGGCAAATCAGATCATCGCATTTTATAATTACCTGTTTAAAAACAGGTTCACATTCAATTAATTGCCGTCCCATCGCCCACCAGATCGGCCCCATGCCAGTGTAAACAAAAACGACTTTCCGGTATTTCTCGAGAGCGCTTTTTCCGTAGGAAATTCCTAACTGATTTTGGCCGTCTAAAAAAGCGTTCAGTTTTTGAATCAACTCATCTTTGGTATAAGTGGCAATCACCAAACGGTGTTCGTGATGGGTCCGTTGGATGGCTGCGGAACAAACGATATTAAGTAACTGATTATCCGTTATCCTTTCATCACTTAAATAATCCATATATTTATGAGCTAAGTCACTCAAAGCATTTTTATCCCGCGCTGATAAGGGGATCAAATAAGGCCAACTCCTATCCGGTTGGTTACCGGGTTCCGGCTTGTGTCGATTTGAAGGAGAAACTTCTTCCAGAACCACATGGGCGTTTGTTCCACCAAAACCAAACGAATTGACTCCCACAACAGCGGGACTGTTTTGGTCTGGCCATGGCTCAAGGGTAGTAGGAATATGTAATTTTTCCAGTGGTATTTTGGGATTAATGTTATGAAGATGTAAATGGGGCGGTATTTTTTTATGCTGCAAAATTAAGATGGATTTAATAAGCCCGGCAATGCCTGAGGCCGCTTCAAGATGTCCAATGTTGGTTTTCACCGAACCAATAATACACTTTTCTTCCGGGGGCCTATTTATCCCGACCGCATTGGCTATTGCATTGGCTTCAATGGGATCACCGATTGGAGTCCCTGTTCCATGGGTTTCAATATACCGGATTTGTTCCGGAATAATCCCGGCTTTTTGGTAAACCTTTCGCATCAACTGTTCCTGGGATTCTCCGCGTGGGACTGTGATCCCATTGGTATGTCCATCCTGATTGACTCCCGTGGCCCGGATAACCGTGTAAATAGAGTCACCATCAGCCAATGCCTTGGATAATGGTTTCAAAATAACGACACCGGCGCCTTCCCCACGGGCGTACCCGTTCGCCGCCGAATCAAAGGTTTTACAACGTCCATCCGGTGATAGGAATCCACCTTTTGATTCGGCAACGATATATTCGGGTTCTGTAATTATATTAACACCACCCGTTATCGCCAATGAACACTCATTATTCCAGATACTTTGACAAGCAAGATGAACGGCTACAAGAGAGCTGGAACAAGCTGTATCGACAGAAAGACTAGGTCCACGTAAATCAAAAACATGAGAAATCCGATTAGATACCATTGTCATCATTGTACCCGTTGCAGTATGAGTATTTATGGCTTCAATAGATTTAAGTTGTAGAATCATATAATCTAATGTAAATGCGCCGATATAAACACCAGTATTGGAACCTGCAATTTTTTCAGGAGCTATCCCCGCATCTTCAAGTGCTTCCCATACAATTTCCAATAAAACCCGTTGTTGAGGATCGAGATAAGCCGCTTCACGGGGAGAAATTCCAAAGAAATGAGCATCGAATTCATCTGTTTTTTCTAGAAATCCACCATGAAAGGTATATGCTTTTCCGGGTATTGATTTGTCCGGATCGTAGAAAGCTTGAATATCCCAGCGATCTTTGGGAACATCTTGGGTAGCGTCGGTCCCCTTCTCTAAGAGTTTCCAAAAAGATTCCGGGTTATTAGCTCCACCCGGAAAACGACAACCAATACCAATAATTGCAATTGGTTCCATTTATCTAGCCTCCATTTTTAATAATAATTTTAAATACAATTAGAGAATATAATTATTTATATTCTAACTACATGTTTTTGCCGGGTATTCACAAATTTAATGCAATGATACTGATTTTATAATTGGGTATACTTTAGACGAATTCATGCGTGGATTACTTGACTAAATTGATCCGGATAAGAGAATTAGAAGGATTTCTTTCCGAAATATTATTTCCAGATTCCAGTAATTTTAAATCAGACAATAAAAAGTAGTTTTCATTGTGTGTTAATTTTACTATTAATTTGTTCACTAGTAAATACCTAATTATTATAAATTTAACTAATTCAATAATTTAATTAATAACTATACTCTTACATCAGTAAACTAGCGAGTGAATGGAACATATGTTTGACAATCAAGGTGTGGCCGGTAAACATTTGTTGGAGTGATGATGAAGCTTATTTCGGTGAAACAATGGCAAACAAGGTGTAGTACTGAACTTGGCTCAAAAATAACAACGGAAGTCATTTATAGTCTTATCTGGATGAATACCTTGAGTTAACTGGATAGGTCATTAAACATTAGCGTAATTTTGTTTTAATAACAAATACTATTACAGTTCATTATTTTTTTACAATAAATTAACATTGTTTTAATTTAAAATTAACCTTACATGTGATATGCTTAATGTGATCTAATAATTAACGGTGAGGACAAAACTAGTCAACGGAGGTAAGCAAAATGCGAGTTATTAAGATTTTTGCTTTATTATCATTGTTTTTATTGTTCAGTATTCCAGTGTTAGCCGCTGACGAAACATTGTTAAGTAGTGATATCACTGAAAATGGTGGCTATGGAGGAATGGAGATTAAGGCCACCTCAATTTATAATACTTCCGGTATAATGACAGGGGGCTACGGCGGATGGTTGATTAACCGGAAATTTATGATTGGTTTGGGAGGAAGCAATCTTATTAGCCAGGTTAAAGCTCCGGATGTAGTTCAAACCGGCAGTGATACATATTATATTAATTTTTATTACTATGGTTTGAAGTTTGAGTATATTGACAGTCCTAGTAAATTAATACATTTCAGCGGCAGCGTTTTGGTTGGCGCAGGTAGTGTAAACTATACATTTATTAATACTATTGACAAAATAGGCCGGGCAAATTGTTTCGTTGTTGAGCCGAGTGCTAAATTAATGCTCAATGTAAACAACTGGTTCCGTACTGGCGTCGGCGCTAGCTATCGTTATGTAAACGGTGTTAATATGCCCGGTTTAAGTAATAATGATTTAAGTGGTATGTCGTATAATGTGACACTACTTTTTGGAAAGTTTTAAATAATAAATTTTAAACAACTTACAACAAAAAAAGGCCTGTTAAAAAAGGCCTTGAAAATTGGATGGCGTCCTATTCAATTCAATTTTAGGTAAGAAAACTACTGGCTCTTTTCAATAAACGCTTTATATCCTTTTCCGGCAAGTTCCGTTTTTAGCTTGTCAGCATTTACCTGGGTAGCAAAGGCGCCAACCTGGACCGCGAACGGGGGGGTATTTCCGACGTATACCGGATAACCCAATGACTGCAATTGGGTTGAGGCCGCTAATGCTTGGTTACGATTGGGATATGGGCCGACCCTGACTTTAAATTTTACGGTAGACAACGATTTGAGTGAAGTATTATCCGCCGGTTTCATTAAAGAATCATCACCGCCTGGAAGCTTTTGGGTGAGATTATCAGTTATATCAGTAGTATCCATAGTCGTCGACGTTTTATCGTCCGGCAATTCGATGGTTTGCAAATTACTATTTTCGGAGCCCACCGGGGTTCCGGGCTGGTCTTTTACCCAGCCATCAAATAGCAACCCAAAGACCACTCCAAGCGAGATGGCTAAAAATGAGAAGAAGATTAAGCCGACTGTTTTCGATAGAAGATTGGTAATCGTTTTGGCGCCTTTCGGTTTCATTTCCACAGTATCGTACCTCCTCAATGTTTCCTTCATTCACCGTGACTTAATTGCGTTCACGTTTGGAGCCGTTTTGGAACTCCGGGAATCAATGAAATTATCTAATTAAAGAATACTCGTTAATGCAAAAATTATTCCTTAAATTTTAAAATTTTAACCCGATATCCGGCCGCGGCCGCGCGTAAAATCCCCCCCTTATATTTGGACAAACTTTTGGACTTCCCTGCTATCCGGGGATAAGGTTTGGAAGTATGGTACAAAAAATCTAGCGCAGAGAGTTCCACGCTAGATTTTTCCATCACCCAATCCATATCGAAAGAAATGCTTAATTTGATTTATCCGTCAACTTGATGATCCTTCTCCCGGATCTCCACCCGCCGGATTTTGCCGCTGATGGTTTTGGGGAGTTCGCTGACAAACTCGATAACCCGGGGATATTTATAGGGCGCGGTCACGGTTTTAACATGTTCCTGCAGTTCAATCTTCAAGTCTTCACTGGGCTGATAGCTTTTGGACAATACGATGGTGGCTTTGACCACCGCCCCACGCATCTCATCCGGCACACCGGTGACCGCACATTCCAGTACGGCGGGATGTTCCATCAGGGCACTTTCCACTTCGAATGGCCCAATCCGGTATCCGGAACTCTTAATCACGTCATCGGTTCTCCCCACAAACCAGTAATAACCGTCCTCATCCTTCCAGGCAGTATCGCCGGTATGGTAAATACCGTCATACCAAACGCTCCGGGTCCGTTCTTCATCCCGGTAATATCCGTCAAACATGCCCAGCGGTTTCGATTTGTCCGTGCGAACGACGATCTCCCCGATTTCACCGGCTTCACAGGAATGACCATCATTGATGTCGATAATATCAATATCGTATCCCGGTGATGGCCGGCCCATGGAACCAGGCTTGGGCTCCATACCGGGGTAAGTGGCGAGACAGACGGTAAGTTCGGTCTGACCGTAACCTTCCATGAGTTTAATCCCGGTCATTTTATAAAATTGGTTATATACTTCGGGGTTCAAAGGCTCCCCGGCCACCACGCAATACTCTAAACTCTTCAGATTATACTGGGTCAGATCTTCCTTGATCAAATACCGGTAAATCGTCGGCGGGGAACAGAAAGTCGCCAGTTTATATTTTTCAATGATCCGCATCATATCTTTGGGGACAAAACGATTATAATCATAAACAAAAACGATGGCTCCGGCAATCCACTGGCCGTATATCTTACCCCAGGCCGCTTTGGCCCAGCCCGTGTCGGCTACGGTAAGATGCGGTTTGTTTTCACGGACCCGCTGCCAAAAACCAGCCGTTAAAATATGGCCCAAGGGGTAGGTGAAATTATGCTGAACCATCTTCGGATAACCGGTGGTTCCCGAAGTAAAGTAAAGCAACATTATATCCTGATTCCGGGTCATAGGGGCGCCGGTAGGCTTTTCCCACACCTCACTGGCCTTGTCCAACTCCGCATCAAAATTAATCCAGCCTTCTCTCGTCCCGCCGACCACCACCTTGGTTTGAAGGGTGGGGGATTCCGGATGGGCCCCGTCAATTTCGGTTAAAATTTCATCCTCGGCCACCGAAACGATCATTTTAATACTGGCGGCGTTATTCCGGTATATGATGTCCTTTCTTTTCATCAGATGGGTCGCCGGGATACAGATAGCGCCGATTTTGTGAAGCGCCAGAATACAAAACCAGAATTGATAATATCGTTTTAAAATCAGCATCACCGGGTCGCCTTTTTTTATCCCCTGCGACGCAAAAAAGTTAGCGGCCTTGTCACTGTAGTATTTCATTTGCTTGAAGGTGAACGTGGCTTCCGCCCCTTCTTCATTGCACCACATCAAGGCAATCTTCTCCGGTTCCCTGGCCGCCCATTCATCGACGATATCATAGGCAAAATTGAAATTGTTCGGGACATTGATTGTAAAATTTTCACGAAAACTCTCATAGGATTCGTAGTTGGTATTTACATACTTTTCAAGCACTAAACATCCGCCTCTCTCGCTCGTTTTCGAAATATAATCTTAATAAGTCTGTGCGGCCAATCGATTTTCAAAGCCTATTTAGTATCAAATAGCATATTCTGATACAACATATAGTGGTTTTAAGTTATAAAAGGTGTTACTCGCACAAACTCTACATAATCACCGCTAAAAACTTGGCCGGTTTATTATTCAAAGCTTTCATCCCATGGTTGACGCTGGAATCATAAAACAGGGAATCACCTTCGTTTAAAATCAATTCATGGCCGTCCAGAAGGATCTTTAAGGTCCCTTCCAAAACGTAATCGAACTCCTGCCCGGGATGATTGTTATAATGAATCGGCGCGTCATCGGCTTCCGGTTCCACCATCACCACAAACGGTTCCGCTTTTTTATGAATGAAGTTATTGGCGAGGCTTTGATATTTATAATCCCGGCGCCGTTCCACCGAAACCCCATGATCCTTCCGGGTTAAGGAATACGTTTGCAACCGCGGTTCCGTGCCGGTTAACAGGGAGGCTAATTCCACATTATACCGTTGGGCCAGTTTATAGAGAATTCCCACGGGAATATCCGTATTACCTCTCTCATATTCCTGATACATATTCTCGGAGATACCGAGTTCCTTGGCGATGGTTTGCTGGCTTACACCGATAATTTCCCGTAATCCTTTAATCCGGTCCGCAATTTGTTTGAGCTCTTCCTGCATTATCCATTCTCCTTTCTTTTTTGCATTAAAAAATATTTAATGGCGATAAAAAACCCGTAAAAAGAAATTAGTGTAATATAAAAGAATATAGTTCAACATCAAAGACGATTTTCCTCTTCGGAATATTGCCTTTTTGACAAAATAGCAGAGCGCCATTGCCTAAAACTGCATACTAACTTCAATGAAAGCTCATTAAACGGGCTTCCAGAGGCATCAATGAAAATATCACAAGCCCCAGAATCAGCCCAACACAGGCGCAGTGATATTTTCATACTGAAACTGTTAAAGCCTATTGACTTGAGGATGATGGAAGTATACCATGAGAGTAATTGTTTTCGCCGATGTAAAATGACTAAAAAATGAGCCGGGAGGTTATTTGATGAATTACCGGGAAAATCCAAAAAACGGCGACCAACTATCCATTTTGGGTTACGGATGTATGAGATTTCCAACCAAAGGCGGCATCATTGACGAAACGCGCGCCGAAAAGCAAATCATATCCGCCATCGAACAGGGGGTAAATTACTTTGACACGGCGTATATCTATCACCTGGGTAAAAGTGAAGTCATGTTAGGCAAAGTACTTGCGAAAGGATATCGCCACCGGGTAAAGATTGCCACCAAGTTGCCTCATTTCATGATACGCGGCGCCGCCGACATGGATAAAACCTTTGCCACCCAGTTGGCACGTTTGCAAACCAATTATATCGACTATTACTTGATCCATATGCTACAGGATCTTAACCAGTGGGAGCGGCTTATCGGACTGGGGATCATCCCGTGGATTGAGAATAAAAAAAAGCAGGGGCAAATCATTAATCTCGGGTTTTCTTATCACGGCGGCAAGAGCCAGTTCATTAAACTGCTGGATGCCTACGATTGGGATTTTTGCCAGATTCAATATAATTTTATCGATGAAAACAATCAGGCCGGCAAAAGCGGCCTTGAGTATGCCGCGGCGAAAGGCATACCGGTGATTATCATGGAACCCCTGCGCGGCGGAAAGATCGTAAATAATCTGCCCCCGGAAGCCACTGAGATTTGGAACCAGGCTTCACCCAAACGGAGTCCAGCCGAGTGGGCGCTTCGTTGGATATGGAATCACCCGGAAGCTACCGTGGTGCTTTCCGGTATGAATACGGAGGAACAGGTTACGGAAAATATCCGGGCGGCATCCGACGCCCAAGCGGGCGTATTAACCACTGCCGAACTCGCCTTATTTGACCGGGTGAAGGAATTATTGCGCCGGAAGACAAAAGTGGATTGTACAGGGTGCGGTTACTGTATGCCTTGCCCTGCGGGAGTGGATATACCAGCTTGTTTTTCCTGCTACAATGAACAATACCCGAACAATAATTTGCGCAACAAGTATCTGTATGTTCAAAACACCGGAGCCGTCACCGCAAATCCCGGCTATGCATCGCTTTGCGTCAAATGTGGAAAATGTGAAACCCATTGTCCGCAAGGTATACCCATCCGCAATAAATTAAGTGACATATCCCGTGAAATGGAGGGGCTATTGTTCAAACCCATCGTGGCCGTTGCCAAAAAGATATTAAAGTAAGCTAAGATCCCGGCACAAACACGCCAAGGTTCAGACGCCGTTTCGGGACGGGGATACTGCTTCATAGATTAGAAAGGAATACTCATAAGGATTTTTTTCATTGATTTCTCCTTGGGTCTTGGAAACCAACCGCCACTTTCGGGCGTCAATCTCCGGGAAAAAGGCGTCCCCTGCAAATGATTGAGCGATGAAGGTTAAGTATAACCGGTCTGCCAGTGGGAAAAAGGCTGAATAGACCGAATCTCCGCCAATGATAAAAAATTCCTCTTCACCAGCCCTGGCCAGCGCCAAAACCGCCGTGATGGAATGGCATACTTCGCAACCTTCCGCCCGGAAGTCCGGGTCACGGGTTAAAATGATATTCCGGCGCCCCGGCAACGGCTTGCCGATGGATTCGAACGTCTTACGCCCCATCACCACCGGATGCCCCATGGTGGTCTGTTTAAAATAGGCCATATCCGCCGGCAAACGCCAGGGCAGCCGGTTGTCTTTGCCGATAACCCGGTTTTGGGCCACGGCCGCGATTAACGAGATCATACCGATATTGCCCCTTTAATGGACGGATGCGGGTCATAATTCAGCAACTTGAAATCCTCATAGTGAAAATCAAAAATGGATGAAATTTCCGGATTCAAGCGCATCAGCGGGAGAGGTCGCGGTTCCCTGCTAAGCTGCAAGTTAACCGCTTCCATATGATTCAAATAAATATGAGTGTCGCCGAAAGTATGAATGAATTCTCCCAACTGTAAGCCACAGACTTGGGCGATCATCATGGTCAGAAGCACATAGGAGGCAATATTAAAGGGAACTCCCAGAAACACATCGGCGCTTCGTTGGTACATCTGGCAGGAGAGTTTGCCGCCGGCCACGTAGAATTGAAAGAAACAATGGCACGGCGGCAGGGCCATTTGGCCGATCTCCCCCACATTCCAGGCGCTGACTAGGAGCCTGCGGGAGTTGGGATTGGTCTTAATGTCCCGGATTACTTCGGTAATCTGATCAACGGTCTCCCCATTCCGGGTCCGCCAGGAGCACCACTGGTAACCGTAAATCGGCCCCAGATCTCCGTTTTCATCGGCCCATTCGTCCCAGATGGTAACGCCGTGTTCGTTCAAGTACTTGATATTGGTATCTCCTCGCAGAAACCATAACAACTCATAAATAATCGACTTCAAGTGCATTTTTTTGGTGGTTAGCAGTGGAAATCCTTCGGCCAAGTTGAAGCGCATCTGATAGCCAAAGACGCTGACGGTTCCAGTCCCGGTACGGTCCTCTTTTTTTACGCCGTTATCCAGGATATGCCGGCAAAGATCAAGATATTGTTTCATGGTCAACCTTCTTTAGGATTAATTATTCACGATAGAGTCTCTTCTTTTATTCGTCATTGCCGGTTTCATTCCTTGTTGACAACTTAAGATTTATTTAGCTGTCGATGCTTTTATCAAGTATCTTCACTCGCTAATTGGCCTGCGCCGCATTAATCCTTCGGGTTCTCTTTAAAATCCGAATTATTCATAAAGGCCGTCGCGAGCGCGCGGCTTCCTTGGTGCTGAGAATTCCAGACAATCCTTTCAATGGTTCGGACCGACCATTCCATATTGTATCACTCCCGAAATTTTTTATCAATTTAGCTTCTTAAAAAGTCGCCGCCACCCTGTTCATATTCGCTCTTTAAAATCCCCATTATGATCTTATCGTGATACCACCCATGAATGTAATGACTCTCCCGGAGCCGTCCTTCTTCCTTGAACCCGCATTTCAGATAGCATCGATAAGCGTTTGTATTGAAATCATAGACTTCCAGTTCCAGTTTGTTCAGGTTCAGCCGTTCAAAGGCATGTTTTTGCAGCAGCCGGATGGCCTCCGAGCCGTAACCCCGCCCCCGCAGATTGGCATCCCCGATGACAATGCCAAAACGGCTCAGCCGGTTTTTCCAGTCGAGATTCACCAGATCGATCTGCCCGATGTAAGCGCCGCTTTCTTTGTCAGCGATGACAAACCCCGGATCGCCTTTCCCCTCCAGCTTGCCGTTTAAAAAACTCTCGGTTTGGACCACCGAATGGGGAAAGAGAAAGATGTCGGAAAGTTTATCCACCACTTCCGGATCATTGACCCACTGACGCATAGACGCCAAGTCTTCCCGCCGGTATTCCCGAAGTATGATTTTCGAACCGATAATGTTGGGCATATGTGTAACCTCCTTTGGAATAAAGAAATTTATAGTCCGGTCAAAAAAAAATTAAAGCCCGGGGAAAGAGTACATTAACATTGAATGTTAACGTGAGACTCCTTCCTCGAGCTTTTCTCTCAAGGGTGTAAGCGGTTCAGGTACTGAACCGTTCTCGCATCGCTTGGACCGAACCCGGCTGCTTCCGCTTGCCGGTGGAACCCTAGATGCACTCCCACATGATGCACATTGTTCTGAGTGTGTATACAAAATACTTGTTGGTAAATATACTAACAGATTTTGGTTGGTTTGTCAATTACGGTTTGGTGAATCGAACAGACCTCCCCGGCCATCTATCGAAATTTGCCTCAATCTTCCCATGGAAATTTTCCCTGTTCGACATACCGGAAAATCCCCTCCATATTGCGGGGATCCGAAAATACTTCCTTGTTCATTGACACAGCCACCGCTTTGGATTGGAGCAGCGAACCATTTAACTCATTCATATAATGTTTATACCGTTGAATTCCTATTTTGGATAAACGTCGGAGCCGAAGTAAATGCTTACGAAGCAAAGACTCGCTGTCAACATCATATATATCTACCAACCCCCAGGTATGGGCCTGCTGAACTGAAACCGGCTGGGTCATTAAAGTTAAATAATGGGCTTTTTGAAATCCAATCCGCCGAATCAAAAACGGTAGAACACAAGCCGGAATAAGTCCGAATAATAGTTCGGATAAACTAAACTGGGCGGTCTGATCCGCAATTACAATATCACTGGCGGCAACGAATCCCACCCCTCCCGCATTTGCCTTTCCGCGAACATGGGAAATAGTAATATAGGGTCCCGAAGCCATTTTCATCCACAAATCATACAAAGGTTCCGGCCGCCCTTGTTCATTGAGTGGCCTGCCAGCTTGTTGTTCGTGCATCCCCTGGAAATCAGCCCCAAAGCAAAACACTTCCGGTAAACCTTCCAACACCACAACTGTAATTGATTCTTCACACATATCCAGTACTTGATGACATTCTTCAACCAAGACATCGTTAATTGTATTATTCGCTTCCGGGCGATTTATTTGCAGGAAACATATCGGTTCTTGGAAACGAACCCGAATCGTTTGATAATTCATGAGACCCACCTGTATTCACGATGAAATTCCTTTATCTCTGCCAAAAACAATCGTTCCCTCCCACGAAATGAGTTTAATATTCCCGGAATCAGTTCAAAATCCGACTTCACATTCCGGGTACCGAATCTTACCGCGCCGCTGCCCATCAATAAGGCATCATATTCTTCCATGGACAATTGATAACGTTCGTTTCTATCATTATCCAAGTTTCGATGCTGGGCTAATTGCATTACATCCAAGTACGCCGACCCACCAAAAAAATTCATCGCTTCAATTCCGACGGGGACCATGTCCATTCACCTTTGCTTTAAAATATTAATCGTACTTTTGCAGACAAATTGCAGTATTAATCCCACCAAATCCCATACTTAAGGTTAATGCGTTTTTAATATTATGCGGTACGGATTGATACTGTACCCAATTGAATGCGGATTCAATTGGGTTATCCAAATTTCGGGTGGGATGAAGCCGTGACGCTTTCATTTGCAACAAAGTTGCAATGATTTCTACGGCTCCGGCCGCTGTCAAGCCATGTCCGGTAATCGATTTGGTCGCATTGATATATGCATGAGAAAGTTCACAATCACGAATTGCCTTAAGTTCGATCTCATCTCCGATCACCGAACCTGTTCCGTGGGGGTTGATGTAATCTATCTCCCGGGCCGATAACCCCGCTTGCTGCAATGTTTTTCTTATTACCCGGGTTTCTCCGTCATAAGAAGGATTCGGATTTCGATTCCCATCGATTCCCATGGACCATCCGGAAATCCGGGCGTAAGGTTTTACCTGGCGGTCGATGGCAAACCCGGCCCGTTCGATGACGATTACCCCGCAGGATTCTCCATAAATGAATCCATCCCGGTTTTTATCAAAAGGGCGACAGGCCATTGCCGGTTCATCAGCGTAGCGGTCGGTTCCCATAGCTCCCAAAGACCGTAGTGCTTGGCATTCCCAAAACGAGAGGTCCATTAAAGCGCCCATGGCAATGCAGACATCAACCTGATCCGTTTGTAGCATTTGAATTGCCTGAATAACCGACAATTGGCCGCTGGCGGAAGCTCCTCCCACCGTATAGGCTAAACCTTGAATCCCGAATTGTTCGGTGCAAATTCCGCATAGATCACTATCCATAAAGGAAAGTCCATAGGTTGGCGGTATAAAACAGGCGCGTTCCTTATAAGACTCATGGATTTGAATCAACTCCCGTTGTTGGAGATTGGAACCGCCAATCACCAATCCAATCCTCCCCGGGTCGATCGTGTCCAATTTTGCTTCATTCCATGCTTCATGGAGGGTAACCAAAGCCACCTGTTCCGAAAAAGAAGCTGTCCGTAACATTCGTTTTGAAAAACTCTCCGGATAAGACAAAGTAGGAATCTCCGCCCCTAAAAACGAGGTTCCTTTTTGACGCCCTGGGCGTTGCATTACTCCAAATGCATGATGTCCTTGCATCAATGCCGAAGTAAAGCCGGTTTTTCCTTGCCCAATGGATGTGGTAACCCCGAGACCTGTAACGATAAACTCAAGCTGATTGCAGTTTTTCATGGAGCACATTCGCCAATTCTCCGATATTTTTTGCACCATGCAACTCCACCATCGGAATTTTCAAGGACAGATTTTCCAAAGTCATCATCACGATATCAGCCCGATCGACGGAGTTGGCGCCTAGATCCGCCAATCGATCACTGGACTGGAAGTCATGGCCATTCAATTCGGGAATTACCTCGCAGGTATTGCGTACAATAATTTTAAAAACATCTTCTCGGTTCATTTTATTCCTCCTTAAAAAATGATATTGAAACATTACAAAAAACAGCGACTGTACCTTGTAACCGAAAGCATCATCGGTTTTCCGATAATGTTGTAACTTATATGTAATATTCCAAAATACCTTCGCGCACGCGCACCATCTCATTTGATACGTTGGTAACAAATAGGAAATGAAATATAGGATAGAGAATTCGATGCAACTATAAAATATCCTTTTGAAATAGTTAATGTTTTAAAAAGGATTTTTAGAGTTAAAAGAAGATAAAACCGATATTGGTGAAATTAAATAATAAATTTAAAATACATACCGTTTCAATACAAATTAGCCGCACAGACTCCTAACTTATTCTTTCGACAAGCCATTTGAAAAAGGACAAAAATAAAGGACCTTCGGCCCTTATCCAATTGTTATAAATTTATAAGCGAAACATTTCTTTGACCTCTCTGAAGCCGAAGCTCAAAGACTCAAAGCCAAATGAGCCTGATTTCTCAAACATGGGAGGTATTGATAGATCACTCCGATACTTCCCCGCCTTCGTTATTGGTTTCAAATTTCGGTATCCAGCACCTTTTCTTAGCAAAAGGACTTACCGGTATCGACACCCGGCGGGGTTTTTGATTGGGGTACAGTAAATTCCAATCAATTTCCTCGCCGAACACCCAAAGTTGGGCAAGTTTTGAAAACTCTTTTTCTTGAATCATCAGTTTTACAAATTCGTCGCCGGACCTCCCCGATAATAATTCCGGTCTGGTTTTTTGGCCGCTGATTTTCCCATAATACAGGTGCTCAATATGTTCTTTGTTCTGTAAGTATTGAGTTAATTTCTCGATGAACCCGGCGGTATCCGGCACAACCATTGCCAAACGCTCTTCCATGGCTTCCCGGCCCACTTGCAAAGTATATGCAATATCTTCGATACCCGGAAAAGCGCCGGGATCAACCTTTGTCCCGTCTTCTAAAAAATCCAGGATGTTTCTTGCATAAGCCGCCAATCTTTCTTCATCTCCGGCCGATAATACGATAATCGCGCCGGTGGGTCTGTCCGGGTTTTGCGGGGCAATCGTCAATGGAATCCGTTCCTGGCTTTGGGGAATGTATTCTTCGATTACCACATAGGCATTGGAACCTCCCGCCCCGAAACTGTTCACCCCGGCCCGTCTTGGCGATTCCATGCCGTTAATCACCAGCCGGTTCCAGTCGGCCAAAGCTTGCTGGACGACAAAGGGAGTATTCGCAAAATTGATATTCGGGTTCAATATTTTGGAATGCAGGGAGGGCGCCAATTGACGATATTTAAGTTGCAATAACACCTTGGTGATCCCGGCGATCCCGCCCGCGCTCTCGCAATGCCCAATATTGGACTTGGCCGACCCGATGGCGCAGAACTGGTTGTCTTCGGTATATTCCCGGAAGGCTTTCGTCAAACCGGTGATTTCGATGGGGTCCCCTAACGAAGTCCCGATACCGTGCGCTTCAACATAACTGATGGTCCGGGGATCGATCCCCGCTTCCATCAATGCTTGTCCAATGACCCTGGCCTGGGCATTGGGGTTGGGAACTATGTAGCCATTGGTTTTTCCGCCATGATTCACCGCGGTTCCCTTGATCACTCCATAGATGTGATCCCCGCCGGCAATGGCTTTCGACAGTGGTTTAAGCAACACTGCCCCCACTCCTTCACCGGGTACATAACCGTCGCCGCCTTCCCCGAAACTCATACACCGTCCTTTGTTGGAGAGGAACTTGCTCTGGGCCAGCAATAGATATTTATTGGGGTGAATGGAAAGGTTGACCCCACCCGCAATCGCCATTCCGCATTCGCCGCGTTGCAAGCTGTGACAGGCCAAATGGATCGCCATTAAAGAGGATGAACACATGGTATCCACGGCCAGGCTGGGCCCATGGAAATTGCAGAAATAAGACACCCGGTTGGCGATGGATGACGGAATCCCGGTAAGAGCAACCGGCCACCCCTGAACCTGTTCCTGGGCTCCATAGAGTTGGTACTCTTCGTACATTACTCCTACATAAACTCCGATATTGCCTTCCGATGCTTGGCGCTCACTCAGGGAATGGCGGGTATATCCCGCATCTCCCAGGGTTTCGCAGACACATTCCAGGAATAACCGCTCCTGAGGGTCCGTAAATCCGGCTTCCATGGGTGAGATATTGAAGAATACCGGATCGAATTGATCAACGCCATCCAGGAAGCCGCCCCACTTGCTGCATGTTTTCCCCGGCTTATCCTTGTCTTCATCGAAGTACCGGCTATGATCCCAGCGGTCTTTGGGGATTTCAGTGATACAATCCTTGCCGTTTTGCAAATTGTTCCAAAACTCTTGAATATTATCCGCTTGCGGATAGCGCCCGGAAACCCCGATAATGGCGATATCCAAAGCCGTGGTTTCCTTCTTTGGCTGGATTCCGGGATTAAAGGATCCAAAACCGGACCGGCGGCGGTTGGCGAACGGTAATTTTACGGTCCCGGCTATACTGTTGGAGTCTGCGGCGGCCGCCGCTTTCGCTTCGATTCCCAACAATTCCGTCAGTTGGCGGGGATAGGACTTAAGAAAATAACCGGTCAGCTCCCCAATGGTTTGATATTCAAAAAATAACGTTTTTGATAAGGAACCAAACGTTTTTTCCAATTCATTGGTCAATTCCATAACCATCACCGAATCGATCCCGTATTTCTCCAGGGGCGCATCCGGTTCGATCCGGTTTGCCGGGAGTTTAAGCACGGATGATAATAACATTTTGAAGTAGTTGACAGCTTTCTCCCGGAGCAGATCCGGTTCAATCGCCGGAATTGGTTTATCCTTCCCATCGGCTGAGGGTGAAGTCATCCCCTCCATGGGTTGCGGTTGCTCTAAAAATCCGGCGCGGAGCCGGTTGAGGTTCCCTTCCACGGCCATGACCTGATTTTTTCCGGAGGCCAGCGACCGGTAAAAAGCCAGGATCCCGGTATCAGTCCCCATGGCGATTAACCCCGAGTTTTCGGTCATCCGCTTTTCGGCTTCCCGGCCGATAGACATCCCACCTTCTTTCCATAGCGGCCAATTGATGGATAAGGTCCGGCCCCGGCGCTGGTTTACGGCAACCAAATTGTTGCGAAAACCGGCGTAGGCGTCCATAAAGGAATTAGCGGCGGCATAATCGGCCTGGCCCGGATTGCCAAAAACTCCCGACAGTGAGGAGAAGAATACGAAAAAGTCAAGGTCCATTTCCCGGCTTGCGTGATCCAGATTCACCAGTCCCGCTACTTTGGGAGCCATAACTTCTAAAAATTCATCGTTGGTTTTTTTCATGATGAAGTTGTCCTTGATAATTCCGGCGCTGTGGATGATGCCGTCCAGCCTTCCGAACTCCCCCCGGATGGTATCCAGTAACTCGAAAACCGCTTTCTTTTGCGTTACATCAACTTGCCGGTAGATGACTTTCGCTCCCATAGCCTCCAGTTCAGCAAGTTTCGCTTGTTTCTCCCCGCCTGGAGCCGGGTGGCGGCCTGTCAGGATCAGCGCCGCTCCTTTGGCTTGCCGCGCGATTTCCCCGGCAAAAATAAGCCCCAGCCCCCCGGCTCCTCCGGTGATCAGGTAGATCCCGCCGTCTTTCCACGGGAGCCCCGTTTCTGGCCGGAAGGCCTCAACTTCACTCCAACCGGCAACCTTCCGTTTACCGTCCTGATATCGAATCCATTGGTCCCCCGGGAAGCGGCTGTTTTCTTTGAGTTTGGCGATGATTCCCGCCGGTTCTTCCCCGGGTTCCACTTCAATTAACTGACCGGTAAATTTTGGATTCTCAAGCCAGGCGGTTTTCAAAAGCCCGGAGAATCCGGAAAAGAGTTGCCGCTCTCCTTGACCGGCAACCCCAACCTGGACTAACGCCTTACCGGCGGACTTATCATTGAGAATCTCTTGAATCAATCCGAATATTCGTAAAGCATAATCCGAAAAACGTTTATCCACGCCTTGCCGTTTTGATTGGAAAACAAGGCAGCGAACCTGGTTCATTTGGGTTTCGATAGTCTCTGCGGAAACTTCATTGATCTCGCAGAGGATGACGAAATGCCGGGTATAATCGGGAATTGAGGATTCCCGGCCAATCATTGGTTCCCGCCAGACGGGCTCCAGCATCAAAGTCCCGGGGATTACCGGCGCTTCCGATTCATTAAGGTTTATTGACGCAAGATCGCTTGATAAATCAAGTCCTCCTGATAAATCAGGTTCTCTTGATAAATCAAGCTCTCGCAATGAAACTCCCTTGATACGCACCTGAATCAATCCTTGTTCATCACATAAATCAATGTCCAAACTTCGCATTCGCGGGTGAACGCCCGAATTGTCCCCGGATTTGTTCATATTCCCGGCCCGAATCCAAGCCCACATGTCCGGAACGCATTGGCCCAATATATCAAGTTCTTGCAACGCAAACGGCAAGGACGGTTTCGCGGTGTTTTCCATTGGATTCATACCGGCGCTCACCAAACCGGAGATTGCTTGCAAAGCCGCATCCATCAGGCTGGGATGCAGTATGTACTGATTTTCTGTGTCCGATACGGAGACCGGCAAGGATAGTTTCGCCAATACTTGATCTTTTCCCGCATATATTTCTTCAATTCCCTGGTGTCCCGGTCCATACTCAATTCCTATGGTTTTAAAAGCTTCGTAAATTTTTGCGGTTGAAAGCGCGCTTTGATCGCACTGTGCTTTTATCATCCCCAGATCCAGGCCGGGGATTTCGGTGATGGAAGTTAATATCACATTGCCCTGGCTGTATACAACCGGTTCAATGCCATTTACCGGTTCACCGTAAATCTCATAGTCTATCCCGTCCTGCCCTTCTTCCAGGGCGCCGTTTTGGGACAAAACGCCATTTCCGGGGTAAAGTCCGATATGAACTCGCACCGGTTGATCGGTTACCATAATGGGCCGGATCCAAACCACATTTCGCAACCGGATCCCGGTGAGACTGTTTATCCGGTCTCTCTCCCGCGCACGCGATATGATCTGTTCAACCGCCGCCCGGACCATCTCAAGATAAGCCACTCCGGGCATGATACGCCAGCCTTTCACCACATGATCCTTGAGGAAAAATTCCTCACCGGTGAAGATTGAGCTGAAACATAGACCGTCGATGTCCGAAGTGTTTTGCTGCAGTAGGGGATGGATAGCGGTGGTATTCACCGGTCGCGTGATCATGCCGAACTTGGCGTTAATCTCAGGCAGCCAATATTTCTCCCTGGCAAAGGGATAAGTAGGCAGGCTGATCCGGTGCGGTTTAATATCCCCGTAAAGCTTGTTCCAGTCAAAAACCAAACCTTTAACCCAGAGTTCCATCAATTTCCCATATTTTTTACGTTCGATCCATTTTTCTACGGCTTCCCGCATTTCTTCGTCGGCGGTAAAGACTTGCAGCGGTTCCAGATTGCCCTTGGCTTGTCCCCGGTACATATTTTCAATATCCGCTTGGCCTTCAGCGAACCTCCGCAGTTTTTCCTCAAGCTCTTGAATGGTTACCACGATTAGCGCCAGGCGTTCCTCCATGGCTTCCCGGCCTGTCTGGAGGGTATAAGCCATATCGGCTAACTGGGCATCGGAGAATCGCCGTTCTCCAATCGCCGCCAATAACCGTTCCACCTGCTCCCGGAGCCGCTCTTCGTTTTTCGCCGATAATACGATAATAGCGTGCTTAAGCACGGCGTACTCCCGGACGGTACGCCCTTGCGTGGCGGGTAACCCAGGTTGTTCTCTATCTTGCGGTCGAAATTCCTCAATCACAATGTGAGCGTTGGAACCTCCCGCCCCAAAACTGCTGATACCGGCCCGCCTCGGCAATTCCAAGCCGTTGACTACCGGGCGTTCCCATTCGGCCAATGATTGCTGGACCACAAAAGGCGAATTAATGAAGTCAATATTGGGGTTCAGCGTTTCGGAATGGATAGACGGGACCAATTGACCGTGTTGAAGTTGCAGCAATACTTTGGTGACCCCGGCGATTCCCGCCGCGCTCTCACAATGGCCGATGTTCGACTTGGCCGACCCGATGGCGCAGAATTGGTTATCTTTGGTGTATTCGCGAAAGGCTTTCGTCAAACCGGTGATCTCAATGGGGTCCCCCAATGAAGTCCCGGTGCCGTGGGCTTCAATATAACTGACGGTCCGAGGATCGATTCCCGCTTCCTTCAATGCTTGACTGATGACCCCTGATTGAGCATTGGGGTTCGGAACACTGTATCCATTGGTTTTTCCGCCATGATTGACGGCGGCTCCCTTGATGACTCCATAGATGTGATCACCATCCGCTATGGCTTTATCAAGCGGCTTGAGCAGCACCGCTCCCACGCCTTCGCCGGGCACATAGCCGTCGCCGCCTTCTCCGAAACTTTCACACCACCCTTTGCTTGAGGCAAATTTTCCTTGGGCCAGCATCAGATATTTATTGGGGTGGATGGAGATGTTAACCCCGCCCGCCAGGGCCAACTCACACCCGCTGTGCCGCAGGCTCTGGCAAGCCAGATGAATCGCCGTTAACGAGGATGAACACATGGTATCCACGGCCATGCTGGGCCCACGGAAATTATAAAAATAAGATATCCGGTTGGCTATGGATGACGGATTTCCCGTAAGGGCCACCGGCCGTCCCAGAATCTGTTCCTGGGCTCCGTATAGCTGGTACTCTTCGTACATTACCCCTACATAAACTCCGACATTACCGAAACCTTGGTATATATCAAGGTTACGGCTATATCCCGCATCTTCGAGGGTTTCGTATACGCACTCCAGGAATATCCGTTCCTGAGGGTCCATAAATTCGGCTTCCCGGGGTGAAATATTGAAGAATAACGGATCGAATTGATCCACTCCTTCCAAAAACCCACCCCATTTGCTGTAGGTTTTCCCCGGTTTATTTTTATCCCCGTCGAAGTACAGGCTGTGATCCCAACGGTCTTTGGGGATTTCGGTGATGCAATCCTTGCCGTTTTTTAAATTGTTCCAGAACTCCTGAATATTTCGCGCGCCGGGGTACCGGCCCGAAACACCGATAATGGCAATGTCCCGGACTTCAGCGGTTTTTTCCTCCGGAGCCTGGGTACGAATAGCCCCGAAGCGTGAATGTCTGTGAGCGCGGGTAGCGGATATAACGGGTTGGAATTGGACAACCGGATCATTATCAATCGTTGTGGCTGGTTTAGCCTGGATTCCTAAAACATGCGTCAATTGATCCCGGTAAGCTTCCAGGAAATACCCCGTTAATTCCCGGATGGTTTGATATTCGAAAAACAACGTTTTGGACAGCGAACCGAATGTTTTTTCCAATTGATTGGTCAATTGCATGACCATGATGGAATCAATCCCGTACTTCTCCATGGGAGCATCCGCTTCGATCCGGTGCGGCGGCAGCTTGATGACCGAAGAAAGCAGTTGTTTGAGGTAATTAGCGGTCTTTTCCCGCAGTGAATCTTCGCCCTCATAAAGCATGGGGACGCTAGTTACCGGCTTGGCTTGGTCATCATCCCCGGACGGTGTTTCCCCGGATTGAATTGAAAGCGGTTGCTCAATCAAAGCGTAACGGAGTTGCTGGAGATTCCCTTCCAATACCATCCACTGGTCTTTGCCGGAGGCTATACCCTGATATAAGGCTTGAATGCCGGTTTGAGTTCCCATGGCGATTAACCCCGTATTTTGGAGCATTATCGTTTCGGTTTCCCTATCGACCCGCATCCCGCCCTCTCGCCACAACGGCCAATTGACGGATAGAGTCCGGCCTTGACGCTGGTTTAAGGCCACCAAGCCATTGCGATACCCGGCGTAAGCATCCAAAAAGGCATTGGCGGCGGAATAATCCGCCTGGCCCGGATTTCCGAAAGATCCCGCCACGGACGAAAAGAGGATGAAAAAATCAAGCGGCAAATCCTTACAGGCTTCATCCAGGTTCACCAGCCCGGTGACCTTGGGCGCCAGGACTTCCAGGAACTCATTGCCGGTCTTTTTGATGATGTAATTATCCTTGATGACTCCCGCGCCATGAACGACGCCGTGGAGGCTCCCAAATTCCTCTTCAATACTTTGAATCAAACCGGTGATCGCTTTCTTATCGGTTACATCCACTTGCCGGTATTTCACCGTGATACCCTTGAATTCCAATTCCCGGAGCCGGGTTTGCTTTATGGAGTCCAGCGGAGACCGGCCGGTGAGAACAATGGCCGCCTCTTTGGCTTTATCCGCGATTTCGTTCGCAAATATCAACCCCAGGCCCCCGGCGCCTCCGGTAATCAGATAGACACCCCGATCCTTCCAGGGGATACCCGCTTTCACCAGGGAAATTCCTTCCGGAGCAACAGCAGCTTTACTCCATCCGGCAACCATCCGTTTACCATTTTGGTAACGAATCCGGTTTTCCGAAGGATAGCGGCCTCCGCCCACGTGCGCGTTCGCTCGCAGTATGGCGATAATCCCTTCACAATCCCCGGTGGGATCGATTTCGATGATCTGCCCAATGAGTTTCGGATTCTCTAATTGGGCGGTTTTCAAGAGTCCGGAAAGTCCGGTGAAGGGTTGTTGCTCATTTTGAGAGGGAATCACCACTTGGATTAATGTTTTGCTCACGGTTTTTTCTTTGAGGAGGTTTTGGATCACCTCAAACACTTCAGTGGCATAAGTTTCGAATCTTTTATCAATACCCCGCTTTTTGGATTGCAGGCTGAGACAACGGACCCCGTTCATTTGAGTTTCGATACTTTCCGGGGAAATTTCATTCATTTCGCAGAGTATCACCAACTGTCGCCCATAATTGGGAGCCGGTATTTCCGGGACGACTTTTCGTTCTTTCCAGACCGGTTCAAGTATCAAAGTCCCGATAAGCGCCTGACCCCGCGTTAAATCCGCTTCTTCTCCCGGCACGCCGGATTGATCCGGTTTCTCTGATGAACCAAGTTTACTTGTTAAAACAACTTTACTTGTTAAATCATGTTGGCTTGATACATCGAATACCCGTGATGTATATCCTTTCATCCGGACTGATATTATCCCTTGTTCGTCACATAAATCAATATCAAGTTTTTGCAGTTTGCCGCTTTCATTGGTTACGCGCCCATCGGGGGCGGTGCTGTAACGAATCAGGGCCCACATTGTTGAAGTACATTGGCCCAGGACTTCAAGCTCTTCCAGTGCAAAAGGCAGGGCCGGTTTGAGTAGTGGCTTGTTTCCGGAACGCTTACCGTCACCGGCGGCTATTATGAAACCGAGTGACGCTTGTAAGGATGAATCCATCATACTGGGATGCAATACAAATGGATCTTTGGAATTCGACAACACAGAAGGCAGGAAAAGCTTGGCCAATATCTGTCCCGATCCCACATATACCGTCTCGATTCCTTGAAATCCAAGGCCGTAATTGATTCCCATCGCCTTGAAAGCTTCGTATATTTCCGGGGCCGAAACAATACCTTGATCACACCGGGCTAAGATCTGGTTGAGATCGAGGACTGGCGCTTCGGTGATTGGGCCGATAATCGCGCTTCCCCGGCTATAGACTACCGGTTCCAGGTCATCCTTTTCAAAGTTACCTGATTCACCCGGCGGCGCGTCTGAAAGGGGCAAACTATATATCTCATAACCAATGGAACTCTCACCTTCCCAAAGAGCGCCCGCTTGGTTGGAAGCATTCTTTTCGGGGTAAAGCCCAATATGGATCCGGACCGGATAATCGCCGATCACAATCGGCCGCGCCCAAATCACGTTTTGCAATTTGATTCTTACCTGATTTTCTCCCAAGCCTGAAATCGCTTGAGTCACCGCTGCACGAGCCATCTCGAGACTAGCCACCCCGGGCAAGATTCGCTGCCCGTTGATGATATGATCCCGGAGGAAGAATTCTTGCCCGGTAAAGGTGGAACTGAACCGTTGTTCCGAGAGGTCGGAGGTATTTTGTTGCATCAATGGATGGATCTGCGTCTGTAGAGTCATATGGCCCTTCGCCCATTCGAGCGCTGTCTCTACAGACGCCCCCCGAGGTTCCGAAATCCAGTAATTTTCCCGAACAAAGGGGTAGGCCGGCAAATGAACCCGTTGCGGCGTGTGATCGCCATACAATGGCTTCCAATCCGGTTCGTAACCCTGACAGTATAAATCAGCCAGGACCAAAAGCGTCTCCTGATATTTCGGCTTATTCTCCCATAAGGTCAAGCTCATGTTGAGCAAGTCCTGCACATATTTTTCGATCGCCTTTTGGCCGGTAAAGTCCCGAGGGACCTTCCCCAAAAATAAGTTCGGCAGTTTTTCCCGTCCGCTGGCTTGCTGCAAAACGTAGACCGCATCTTCCCGATTCTGGATGACTACCGCGCAGCGATGTTCGAAATGGCGCCGGCCTTCCAGCAGGGTATAGCTGATTTGAGATAATTCTTGCGTTTGAATGTCCTTGTTTTGCAGCACTTCGACCATATCCCTGATCTTTTCCGCCAGGCTTTCCTCCGTCTTGGCGGAGAATACGAATAAATAGTACGGCGGCTGGTTCCCGGATACGCCTGTTGGGACCGGGTCATAACTTTGCACGATCATATGGGCGTTAGTGCCGCTCATCCCAAAGGCGCTCACGGCGCCCATTCGGGGTTTTTCATTTCCCGCAAGCCATGGTTTATTGGTTTTATTGACATAGAACGGACTCTCTTTCCAGTTGATATAATCATTCTCCTGTTCGCAGTGGAGGCTCGCCGGGATAGTCGCGTGCCGTAACGCCTGCACCAGGCTGATGAGGCTGACCAATCCGGAAGCGGCGAAGGCATGGCCGAAATTGGTCTTCGTCGAGGTAAGGGCGCGATATCCCTCTTTTCGTGCGCCTGCGCATGAGATATAGTCTTTAAAGGCATCGTTTAAGGCATTAATCTCCACCGGATCTCCCAACCTGGTCCCGGTCCCATGAGTCACAATATATTCAATCTCCTCCGGATTCACCCGGTATTGATCGTAAACCGTTTTCAGCAGACTGGCCTGCGAAACCCCGCTGGGAGCGGTGATTCCATTGGTTTTACCGTCGTAGTTGATACCGCTTCCTTTAATCACCGCGTAAATGGGATCGCCATCCGTCTCGGCCCGGGATAATCGCTTGAGAATCACTACCGCCACCGCTTCACCCGGAACCATGCCGTCCGCCCGCTTATCGAAGGCGTAGCACTTACCGTCATTGGACAACATTCCGGCCTGGCTCATCCCGAGATACGGAACCGGGGTCAGCAGCAAATTAACCCCCGCGGCGATGGCGGCATCGCATTCTCCCGCCCGCAAGCTTAAAATGGCCTGATGGGCGGCGACCAGCCCCGACGAACAGGCCGTGTCAATGGCCATCACCGGGCCGTTCAAGTTCAGGAAATAGGCGAGCCGCGCCGCCAATATGGCATTGTTATTGGATGTGATACTACCCGCCTCTTTGACTAAATACTGATAATCCCCCTGTTCGGCGCCGACAAACATCCCGATTTTATGGTTCTTAAGCTGTTTGGCGCCGTACCCGGCATCCTCCAATGCCCGCCAGGACTCCTGAAGCAGGAGCCGTTGCCGGGGATCCATGGTTTCCGCTTCTTTGGGCGAGATTTCAAAGAATAAGGGTTCAAATTCACTGACGCCAGGAATACAGCCGCATTTCCACGGAATTTTCCGGCCACCGGTATCATATTTTCGCCAGTCAAACCGTTCCGGGGGAATTTCTTTAACCACATCCCGCCCGGTGGCGAGGATCATCCATAACTCATGGATATTGCGGGCTTCCGGGAACCGCCCGCTCATTCCGACGATGGCAATGGGTTCGGCAATATTTGAATTAACATTTCCCGGTATAAATCTCGATTTTCTAGGCCATTGCCTGAATTGATCGCTTACAGCCGGAATTTTTGTAGAAGTAGCCTGTGCCGGGCATGCAACCACACCGGCATCTTCCCGGTAAAACTCTTGAACCACCGCCTGCTGTTCGGTTACGAAATATTGAATCAGTTTTTCAATGGTGGAATACCCGAAAAACAGGGCGGGTGTTACTTCGATCCCGTAATAATCCGATAACCGTTGGGCTAGACCGGCCAGACTGATGGAGTCAAAACCAAAATCCGCCAGATTTTCACGGCGTTCCAATTTGTCCCGGGAGATACCGATTAACTGGCTGATCTGCGCTTTCAGGTCCCATTCCAGGCATTGTTCTAAACTCAATCCCTTCATTTCGGGCCGTCTGCCCCGTCCGTGAGTGGCCCAGCGCGGCGGTTGCGAATTATGTGGTTGAGCAACGGAGGAAAGGCTGAAAGCGTCCGGCAAGGACTGGGATGATTGGCCGCCCGGCAAGCCTAAAAAACGGTGAATCCGGTTTGGGTCACCGGCTAATATCAAATGTTGCGGATTGTTCTGCGCCATGATCCGGTCAAACAAGGCCAGTCCTTCTCCGGTCTCCAAAACGCGCTGGCCGCTGGACTTCAGATACATCTTGGTATTCTCGTCATCTCCAAACCCCATGCCGCCGTCTTTCCACAGGGGCCAATTGATCACGATGGCCTTGCCCCGCCGCTCCCCATTTCGGCGCCGTTCATTCCGGTAATGGCCGTAAGCCATCAGAAAACGGTTGGCGACGGCATAGTCGCAGGAGCCGAAGTCTCCCAGGATCGCCGCCGATGAGGAAAAATAACAGATGAAATCCAAGGGGTCGGATTGAAGCAATTCATCCAGTACCAGGGTCCCGTTCACTTTTGGATCAAGTACCGCATGAAACTCTTGGATATCCTTGCCAAAAATAGGCTGAGCACCTTCAATACCGGCGGCATGGATGGCGCCATGAATAACCCCAAAACGCTGGCGGGCTTGGTCCAATCCTGCTTTCATGGCGGCCCGGTCGCAAATGTCCGCTTGAATATACATAACCCTGCCGCCGCAAGCTTCCAAGGCTGCAATTTTTGATTGTTTGGCGGGAACGATGGAAGACCGGCCGGTAAGAATCAAATTTACGGGCACCGTTCCACCCCATCGTTTCACCAAATGCCTGGCAAACAGGAATCCCAGGCCGCCGCAGCCGCCGGTGACCAGATAGGTCCCTCCTGATTGGACGGGATGGTTATCCGGTGGTATCACGGTTGGCCGGATTTGACATACATACCGTTTCCCGTCCCGGTATAAAGCACTCTGGGCTTGGGGCGTTCGGAGTTCGGCCAGAAGCATCGGCAGCCAGTCTTTCACGTTACTTTTCCGGTCCGGCGCAACTTCTTGATGGACGGCGGCCACCTGAGTGCCGGGTAAAATAAGTCCTAAAGAACGTTCAAAACCAATCCAGGATTCCAGATAACACCTGTCCAGGCCACCCGCGAATTGGGCCGAAAACAGAACCCGCTTCACTTTTAATTTTGCGGCGGCCATCGCCTGCAGCATATAAACCAGGCAGGAATAATCCTGGATATAACTGGAATTCTCTAGCGGCCATAAATAAAGTACGGCGTCAACTTCCAAACCACCCGTTTCTGCGCCGATATTCCGGAAAGCCTCCAGGAAACTATTCCGGTCATTCCTTACCACACCATACTTTTGCCGGTCTGGTTTTTGATAGGACGTACTTTGGGAAACGAAAACAATTTCGGTTTGGGGATAGTGAGTTTGAATCGTATCGACCAATGCCTGTTGATTTTCCGGATCGGATAGAAAACAAATCAGTATTTTGGGATTCATCGGATTAATCCCACTCAAACAATCATCCGGTAAGCTTTGCTCTTCCCAGACTTCTTCAAAGGTCATCAGTTCATAATTTTCCTGGCTTTCAGGGACG
>JAEZJQ010000138.1 GCA_023436305.1 Bacillota bacterium | reverse complement strand
AGAACCGGAAAGCCTTACGATGCCAATTAAGGACCGTTTCCGGTTTGACGATCACGAGAAATGACCTCCAATTAGTGCAAAGTTTCGAAATTATGACCCATAGCTGGCGGAAAGCCGGTGTTAATCGAGGTTTAGGGATCTTGTGATTAAGCGTTTGTTGTTGATAAATCGCCAATTGACTTCGAAGCGCCATATTTTCGATTTCGAGAGCAGTGCGTGACATCAACTTAACCTTGATAGCATTCGACAAGTATGTGCGCCAATCATGGAAAAATAATCTGATGGTTTTAAAATTAAATATCATAATGATATGGTATCAAATTCAGGCTTTATATACCCGGAAATTTTTTAATGAATTTGAGTTTCCTCAATATTCCCACCTTTGTCTTGTTTCCGCAATCGTAGTTTTTTTAGTTTATCGGATATTACCGGAGTTTGCCGCCCGATACCTTGATGAGTTCTGCTTAGGTTATAGTATTGCTCTATGTATTCACCAAGTAAATGCTGCAGATGCTTTTCATTGAAAGGAATTATATGGTCAAGCAGTTCACGGCGGAGGATACCGACTGTTCTTTCGCAAATTCCATTTTACCAGGGTGAATAGTTTGCTAGAAAGTTTTGCATATCCTTGCTCAAGAAGATATTTATCTTTATCATGAATCAGGTATTCCAGTTGCATCCCAAAACCGGTTGCCCTTCTAAGCCGCCCCGTGACTCGGTCGGAAGTAGCGTGTTTGGCGATTGCAAATAATAATTTCCAGATTCACAATTTTGCCGGAAAGAACAAGATTTTGTCGGAATATAACAAAAATTAAATTTACAAAACTGATAATAGGAGTTATAATGAAGGTAAGAATATTATTCCGTTGGAAAATTGTTCGAGTATTAATTTTATCGTAGTTTTCAACAATCTGAAGGGGGTGATTATTAAACATTAAATTCTTGGAATATTGAATTAAAGAAGCAAGGATTATCCACGCACCAACTTTATAGTATTCAACATCCTCATTCAAGATTTACTACCCTTTCCAAAACGAAACCCGAAGCAAAATTTTTCCAATATAATCCGTTTTATGATTCATTCTTTCATTTATCCCGGTTTATTGAACACCATATATATCATGAATATACGAGAACGTGTACTTCGATTATGAGTAATACCAACCGAATGCAAACGTTTTCAAAAAATTAAAAATTTACATTGGTTTAAATTCAGGTTATAATAAATTTGTTACAGAATTGTGAAATCATAAAAGTAATCGTTTTCATCCGGTGAATTAACAAATGAAAGGAGGATAGTGGTCGCTGAAATTAACATTTACGTCACACTGATTTGACCATCATTTATTTGCTTTGTTTACCAGGAATTATCATTCGATTTATTTACAAAAACACTTAATGTTTGGAAGGAGAAGAAGTTATCGATGAAAAAGTGGTTATCATTTATAATGCTGATCGTAATCTCCATTGCTTTAATCGCCAATAGCACAATTCTTTTTGGAGCTTCCAATGTAGTATCCCAAAACGGACAATTAAAAATTTCCGGGGGTAAGCTATGCAATTCCAACGGAACCCCGATTCAATTAAAGGGTATGAGTTCCATGGGACTGCAATGGTATCCGTTTACGTACAATACCGTAACCAATCTGGTTAACGACTGGAAGATCACCGTGGTCCGGGCTGCGATGTATACAGCGGAAAAAGGCTATATCACCGATCCGACCACAATGAAGAATAGAGTTAAAACCATTGTTGACGCCGCCATATCTAATGGAATTTATGTGATCATCGATTGGCATATCCTGTCCGACGGCAACCCCAATACATACAAAGAACAAGCCAAGACTTTCTTTGATGAAATGTCCAGAACGTATGGGAGTTATCCCAATGTCTTGTATGAGATTTGTAATGAACCCAATGGCGTTGACTGGGCGACTATCAAATCCTATGCCGATTATGTCATTCCCACCATCCGGGCGAATGATCCGGACAATATCATTATCTGTGGAACGGATAATTGGAGCCAAGGTGTTGTAGCCGCGTCGAATAATCCACTTTCATACAGTAATATCATGTATGCGCTGCACTTTTACGCCGGAACTCACACCCAATGGTTACGGGATAACGCGAATAGCGCCTTGTCCAAAGGAATTGCTATTTTCGCTACCGAATGGGGCACCAGTGATGCATCCGGGAGTGGTGGAGTCTACCTGACCGAAGCCCAGAACTGGATTAACTGGATGGCCGCCAATCAAATAAGCTGGTGCAACTGGTCGTTATGTTCGAAGAGTGAAAGTTCCGCCGCTTTAGTGTCGGGTGCCAGCATGGACGGCCCTTGGGCGGATTCCTCTCTAACCGAATCCGGGAAATGGGTTAAGTCGAAGCTCTTAGAAAGCACAACCACTACGACCCCGACACCGGTTGTTGCAACTCCGACCCCGGTTCGTACCGCAACTCCGGTAGCAGTTACTCCGACACCTGCCAATGTAACCCCGACTCCGGTTCGTACCGCAACACCCGTAGTTGCGACTCCGACTCCGGTTTCTGGTGGTAATTATGTAGTGACTTATAGTATGAACGACTGGGGTAGCGGAGCTACAGTCAGTGTAACGATCAAAAATAATACCTCCACAGCGGTTAATGGCTGGACTTTAGCCTGGACGTACTCCGGTAATCAGACGATTACCAACCTGTGGTCAGCCAGTTATACCCAGAGCGGGACCTCGGTATCCGTGAAAGATGCCGGATACAACGCTAGTATCCCGGCAAACGGAGGTACGGTAAACTTCGGGTTCAATATCAACTATAGCGGCACAAATGCAAAACCGGCCAGCTTTACGTTGAATGGAGCAGCTTGCCAGGTGCAGTAATCAATTCAATATCGAAAAGGGGGAAGCTGCACAAACAGTTTCCCCCTTTTTTCATATTAACCGCTATGCCAGAGTTTGGCGCAAACAAAGATGAAAAAGTTGAAATTCGGGCCAACCATCACCTAGCCCCTTCCTCGCAAGGAAGGGGAATTGATATAATACCGGGGACACCCCGGCCCCCGCAAGGGCTTCCCTTGACCCTTTGAAAAGCGGTATTCCTACCGCTAGGAGTCTGTGCGCGTAACACTTTTTAATAACTTAAAACTATTATATGTTTTAAAACCACTATATATTGTATTAGAATATGTCACTTAATACTAAATACACTTCGAAAATCAATTAGCCGCAC
>JAEZJQ010000133.1 GCA_023436305.1 Bacillota bacterium | reverse complement strand
ATGGGAAATGTAGAAAATGATCTCTACGATGGCAATGCGAAATTAAAAGAGAGATATTTCAATCATTGGAATATTTGAATTACGGCAATAATTGAGTATTATTAAACAATCTTTGACCGGGACAAGTATGCTTTGGGCTTTTATGGATCATCATCTTCAAATCAATAATTGAAATATATAGGAGCGAGAAATCATTGGAGGTTTTTCATCAACGCAATTTAGTGGGCGAGGAGTATCCGTTTAATCTATTTATCACGGACATCACGGAGTTTCCACCACACTGGCATGAAGAGATTGAGATTGTTTATGTATTGGATGAAACGTTAGACATTGGACTGAATAACGAGATATATACGGTGAAACCTCGCAATATATTCCTGATTGGCCGGGGTGAAGTCCATTTCTTCATAACTCCCCCGAAAAAGAGCAAACGGATCATCCTTCAGTTTGAACTATCCATGTTCGAAGCCTTCGCGCCCATGATGCGGGAACGGAAATTCACGGCTCCGCTGATTCAAAACGAAGGAATGAATGAGCCAATCCACCGGGACTTGGAACGGCAAATATTATGGATTGAGGAAGAATACGCCCGGAAAGCGGAAGGTTATCACTTGGCCATCAAGGCCAGATTATACGACTTGATGGTCATTTTGTTACGCCGGGTTCCCATGGAGAAATATTCATCCCTGGAGCAAAGCAAACACTTGAAACGATTGGAAAGATTGGAGCAGGTCTTTCAGTATGTAGAACAGAACTATACCCGCGAGATTACTTTGGAGGAGATCGCAAAAACGGCGAACTTCAGTATTTTTCATTTCACCCGATTTTTTAAGGAGGCCACGGGAATGACCTTTATTCAATATTTGAATAATTACCGGATAACTAAGGCCACAAAATATTTAACCAATTCCACCGGCGAACCCATCACCGAAGTGGCTTTCAGAGCCGGGTTTGAAAGCATTAAATCCTTTAACCGGGTTTTTAGACAACTCAAAGGTTGCTCACCTTCCTGTTATAAAAAGACCATGACCATGAAATAAAAGCAAAATATGAGTATTACTCCGCAATCTTCGACGAGAATCCCAGAAGTTTTCATCTTATAATAAAAGTATCCGGTGCACCGATCCGGGGACAAGCCGTGTTTAAAGAACATGCCGTGTTCGAAGAGCACTACGAGTTCGAAGAACACGACGGCGCCTTTCAAAAGCCCCTGGTAAAATTGGCCTGAATTCGTGGCATACACTCTACGCTTTACCCCTATGTTTTATGCTCTGCGACCCATTTGATCCTGCTTTCAGAATATAAATTTTGGAGTGATAACGATGGGATATCAAAATTTTAAGGCCGCAATTTATGTAACGATCCGCGATGTCGAAAAAATTGCCCAAAGTTCCGAGTTTGACCGGGATTTTGCCTTTATCGAAAAACATATCAAAGTGGGTAAGGTATACCTGGAAACCTACCGGGGGCGGCGCTTCATCGACCGGGAAAAGATCCTGAAAGTCAAAGATTTTTTTGCCCGAAAAGGAATTGAAACTTCGGGGGGTTTTACTCCGGATGTCTCGGGAAACTGGGAATTTAAAACGTTTTGTTATACCAATCCGGAACATTTGGATTTATTACGGAAAGTGGTGCGATTTACGGCGGAACTCTTCAATGAAATTATCCTGGATGACTTTTATTTCACCAACTGCAAATGCAAATCCTGTATCCAGGCCAAAGGCAATCGCAGTTGGTCCGAGTTTCGGACGGAGACTACCCGGTGGGTGACTGAAGAGATTTTGATGAAAACCGCCAAACAAGTTAACCCTAAAGTAAACGTTATCATAAAATATCCCAACTGGTACGATCACTATCAAAGCACGGGTTACAATTTACAGGACGAACCGCGTCTATCGGATAAAATCTATACCGGAACTGAAACCCGGGACCCCCAATATTCCCAGCAAAACCTGCAACGATATATTAGTTATTACTTAATGAGATATTTGGAGAATGTGAAACCCGGTGGGAACGGCGGAGGGTGGTTTGATGCCTTCGATTGCATGTACAATCTAGGTTCTTTCGCTGAACAATGCTATCTGACGCTCTTTGCCAAGGCCAGAGAAGTTACCTTGTTTTGTATGGGTTCATTATTAACGAATGAAACCATTTTTGTACCCATCGCCGGTTATGCTTTCGAAAAGGTTGACCAGTTCTTGGGCCAACTGGGAAATCCGGTGGGAATCCCCTGCTACAAGCCGTATCATTCTTCCGGTGAAAATTATCTTCATGGATTCTTCGGTATGTTGGGACTCCCTTTGGAGCCGGTTCCGGAGTTTCCGGAACAGCGGAATATGGTCCTTTTAACCGAAAGCGCCCAAAAAGATCCGCGGATCGTTGAGCGAATCAAAGAACAATTGAACGCCGGGAAAAATGTGGCCATCACCTCCGGCCTCCTCAAAGCTTTAGCGGGGAGGGGAATCGAGGAGATCGCGGAGGTTCGTTGCAGCGAACATCGAGTCGCGGTGGATAAGTTCGCCTACCCCATGTACCAATGTTCGTTCGGCAACTACTCCGATTCCACCGCCAAGACACTGATACCGCAGGTTGAGTTTTCCACCAACGACTGTGTTCCGTTAATCGTGGCGTTTGCGGAAAGCAAGAATTATCCGATATTACTCCAAGTGAGATACGGAGCCGGAATTTTATATGTGTTAACCATCCCTGAAAATCATGGTGATTTGTATTATTTTCCCACCCCCGTTCTGGATCAGATTCGTCGGATGTTGATGGAAGGTTTGGAAGTCCGGTTGGAAGGGCCGGCCAACCTGGGACTCTTTGTTTATGATAACCGTACCTTCATTGTGGAATCGTTTTTACGTTACAACTCCGATGTTAAAATTGTGTTGAACCAAAAAGGGATGAAATTGGTTGATCTGGTTTCAGGCACATCCATGGAGGGCAGGGAGCGGGAAGATGGCACCGAATTTCAGTTCAAACTTTCACCAACGACTTACAAGGTCTTCCGATATCAAGATCGGGGCTAATATAAAAATAAGCTGCGAGTTATTCAGTTACAAGTTACGAGTTTTTTGAGTTCCTGGTTTCGATACTGATTGTTCTCAACTACGGGCAAACCCTTGGCTTCAGCCGAAAGCTTGAGCTTAATGGCCTCGGGTTTGTCTCCCGGTTGAAATTAAGTTAAAAACCATAGGATTTCATTTATAATTCGCTTTACGATGGGGAGAGTTCCATGATACGAAACCTTTTTGGGGATAAAGTGTTTTACAAAACCTTTTTTAAACTAGCCATACCGGTGACACTCCAGTATTTCTTCGCGTCGTCCTTGAATCTGATCGACAATATCATGGTCGGGCAAATGGGAGAGGTGGAATTGGCGGCGGTGGGATTGGCCAATCAGGTCTATTTCCTATTGCTCCTTTTTTTACTTGGGATTAGCGGGGGGGCCTCTATTTTTGCCTCCCAATTTTGGGGCAAGAAAGATGTCAAAAACATCCGGCGGGTACTTGGGTTTAGTACCATCGTCAGCGCCTCCGCTGCGCTGATCTTTTTCATAATCTGCTTCTTTAACGCTCCGGCCATATTGCGGATTTTTTCCAATGATCCCCGGGTTATCAAACTCGGTGCGCAATTTCTTATGATAACTTCCTTTACATATGTGATGACGGCGGTGACGTCTTGTTACTCCGCGGTGCTGCGCAGCACCGGTGAAGTAAAACTGCCGATGCGGGTCAATGTCATTGCCATTTTAGTGAATACGGCCTTAAACTATATTTTGATCTTCGGTATGTTCGGGTTTCCAAGGCTTGGCGTGGCCGGTTCGGCCATTGCCACGGTAATTGCCCGGATCGTCGAAATTGCCATCTTGCTAACCGTTTCCTATCGTCACAAATATGTAGTGGCCGCAAAATTTAAGGAAATGATCGATATCCCCGCCGATCTGGCGAAACGGTTTGTTAGCACCACGGGAACCGTGGTGGCCAAGGATGTTGTTTGGGCGTTGGGAATGATTATCTATATGGTGGTATATGCTGAAATGGGAACCCAGGTGGTGGCGGCCATCAATATCTACAACACCGTGCGGCAACTGACATTTGTGTTATTTAACGGTATTGCCAGTGCTTGTATGGTCATGGTGGGGAATCAAATTGGAGCGGGGGATGAGCCCACGGCATTTCGATATGCGAAGCGATTTCTTTCCATTACTCTGTGGGTAGCGATTATTATGGGAGCTCTCACCGTTATTGGGAGCGGGATTATATTGTCGCCTTATAAAATATCAGCCACGGTCCACCAGGAAACACAGAAGTTATTATACGTGTACGCCATGTTTTTGCCAGTCATCGTATATAATATGGTGGCTATTGTCGGTGTACTGCGAAGCGGCGGCGACACCATGTTTTGTTTAATCATGGACCTGGTGGCGGTTTATGTGATTGGATTACCGCTGATATACTTAGGGCAAGCCGTTTGGAAGTTTCCGGTGGAAATTGTATTCGCTCTGGTTAATGTGCAGGAGATTTTCAAATTGGTGCTCTGCCTGAAACGGTTTTATTCGAAGCGTTGGATTAATAACCTGGTGAATGATTTCGAGTATGAACCGGTGGCTCAGGCAGCGATTCCGGAAGAGGTTTAGATGGGTAAATATCTAATTTTTACAAAGTGAATGGCACACTTGGTTTTCACCATCTTTCCCATAATGTCGACAAGTTGCAGAAACCGTTCCGCCTTACCTGGCTCAATATCAGGCGGAACGGTTCGCTTTTTTTTCGGGCCGATGTTAGCTCATCGAAGCAATCTCATCCAATCTTACTTATTTCATTTTTCAGGCAATGATCCACACATTATGGCTGTTTTTTTCATGGGTTAAGTTCTTCCGTTCCTACGAATAATCGGTTTGCAAAAAAGCCGGTATTTTTATCGAGTTTTGTAATGGTATATGTTTCTTCATTTTGATTTAGATGCGAGATATTCTTTGATGTTATACCCCAAGAACTATAAAAGAAAGTGTTTTTTTATAATATTTATATTTTCCTCAATGCTGCTTCCTTCTTCAACCATGATAGTTTTTTGATTTAAAGCCTTACAGCGATTTAATATATACTTGCCCATCTCAATATCTTTAATCATATAACTATTTTGAGCTGATACCGGATCTGAGCATGTTTTTAATCGTTCGTACATTTCCTTTCGGTTCGGTTGATTAGCCCGGTAATGTTCTTCGGTGGCTATTATCCAAATAGCATGGTGTTTATCACTAACTACATCACAAACAAAATCCGGAAAGATATTGACTCCTTCGACTAGAACAGGTTTGTCTTTGGGCAATAAAAGTAAATCTTCAATAATCATTTTAAATTCTTCTTGATACACTTGGATCGTAAATTTAAGAAATTCAGCGGTTGAGTAACTTAACAATTTATCCCAAGATACTTTGGCGGCTTCATACATTGCCGGATGTTGCAATGGACTCGCTTTATTTATATGTTCTCCGATAAATTGATCACAATGGTATATGGAAAAACCGGTTTCGCTCGACAAACGATTTGAAATAGTCGTCTTACCGGCGCAAGTTGAGCCTCCTAACCAGAATACATTTGAGAGTTTTTGTTGTAACTCTTTGATACTTCTTTCCACGGTTTTTCTTTTTTCATGGAATCTTGCATGCCGGATGGTGATCATTGATAAGCCCCTCTATATCGTAAATAAATAGCTCAAAATATAAATTTGTATACCCTAAATATTCAATATTGTCAATATACTTCCTGCCAAAATTTTCTTTTTACACAACTTTCGCAGTGGAAAAGCAACTTAAAACCTTTGATACGTAAGCCTATTGCGAAATAAAAATATAAATTGGCAATTGTTCTTCAGCCTAAAACAGATCCCTCGGCCCTTTAAAAAAGGGCAACCACCATCCTTCGTGGTCAATTTATTCAAACCCGTAACGCCAAGCAAATACCCTGAAAACGGCTACGCCGTTTTCTAAAGAGTTGTAAATACAACTCTACTTTAAGGGATAGGGTCGCCTACATGTAATCCAATAAATTTATGAAACATTCTATAAATAATAAAAAGCCATGGGGAAATCATAAAACACCATGAGGAAATGATAGACTACCACGGAGAAATCATAAAACACCATGAAGAAATGATAGACTACCGCGAAGAAATCGTAAAACACCATGAAAAAATGATAGACTACCACGGAGAAATCATAAAACACCATGAAGAAATGATAAACTACCGCGAAGAAATCGTAAAACACCATGAAAAAATGATAAACACCATGCTGTAATCATAGACTACAGAAAAATATAAAACCATATGGTTATCAAGATTTAGATGCAGAAATAATTATTCAATCATTTGCGGGATTCTAAATGACGAATAATCAATCCCCTTACGCTTGAGTTACCAGGCCGGAAATCGGAGAGCGAAATGTTTTACGAGGCGGACACACGCTATTATTATGGCTAAAAGTAATTCCATTATATAAATATTGTCGTTCGGGAATGGCTATAAGCCATTCCATTATGGCTTAAAGCCATTATATAGTGGCTTAAGGGCATTCCATTACAAAAAAGTCATTCTTTAATGATTTAAGATCATTCCGGAATGATTTTATTATTTGCTAATGTGTTTTATTATTATTTGGTCTTAAGATTCTTTATCGGGTATTTGTTTGTGGCGTAGTTGTTACGATTTTTTTCCCCGTTCTTTGAAAAATACCGTCATTTCATCGGCGGTCACGTTCAAGCCTGGAACCTTGTCCCGGTTCAGTTTCACAGCTTAGATTTCCAAGGTAGTGGCCAGGGTGTCGCTGTTGACGGCGGTTAATGTTTTTGTAAACTCTCGCGTGAGATGGGACCCTGAAAAACTCTTACAAATTGATATTTACCAACCATTGGTGTGTTGAATTTGAGTTGTTACGGCGATTCTTTATTTCATATACCCTAACGGCATAATATAAAGCGGAACCTCGGCCTTTTTCAACCGTAATTCCTCCCGGATATTATTTTCTTTAATACCGGCAACCAGACGGGTACCCAGTTTTAAAGCCGCGGCGGTTAAGTACACATTCTGGGCAATGGTCCCCGCGGTTCCATTGGCCATGGCAAGCTTCACCGGTTGGCCCATCGTTGCAGGGAGCAGTTGCAGATCGGCTACCATGATCAGAACATGTGAGGCAGTTCCAATGTCCGGCTGTCCACCGATGCGTCCTTTAATATTACGTGCTGTTACCCATTTCAGTAGATTGGCGGCAGGATCATATTGATAGACTCCTTCTTCGGTTGCGACATAAAGATGAATAAAGTCTTTCCCCATGGCCGTCGGCGCTGTCCGCCGGCCATTTTCCCGGTTTACTCCATTCGCCGCCCATAAGATCGTCGCCAGATCCCGAAGCGGAATTTTTTGACTGGTAAATCCGGTCCGGGTGGATTGGCGGAGCCGCAATGCCTCCATTAAGTCTACCTGGAGCGCTTCGGGCGGATTTTCCAGCTTGATATCGGCTCCGGCGGCTGAGCCGGTGAGAATACCTCCCCAACCCATGGCGGACATACACAACAACAGTAACAGTAACGTAAACTTTTTCAATTCCATCACTCCTTGCGAATTTGTTTTAAAATAGATTCCTTATTCCAAGAAGAGTTAGCCGGCCGGTTTACTTTTTTCATACAAGGTCGTAATATAAGCACTTAAATTTTGATCAACATCATCCGGGTATGAATAGCTAAGATTTTGAGCCGCTTCATTAGCTATTTTTCGAAAGAAGTTCATCGTCGAAAACAGCCCTCGCCAACTATCTTCCCGATCAAAACGGGAATAAATTTCATGTAATTCTCTCCAGATATTATCATCGACCCAATTTTTCATTCTCTTTCCCCATGAATGGGTTTTTAATGACCAACCATTCTTTGATTGCGTATTCCAAATAATCATTTGTAAAATTATTTGATTGATATCGCTTTGGATAAGCTTTACATGGAAAAGGTCGTCGCGCTTCAGATATTTTGCCATACAATATACATTATACCAGAAATCATGAATTCTTTTTAGAAAATAGTCTTTTGTGGGTTTTGATTCTTTAAATCCATCATACGCCGGTCCGGGAAGGTTTTTGGTGATACCATCTTTGTCGAATAAGACTTTGTAGCCAATGTTAAATTCATCAGGCAATCCGTTTCTTAAAAAATCGGAAAGAATACTCATATTCCAAAAACTAAAATCGATTCTTTCCCCGTCTTTAAAAACAACTAAGCGAGTCTTTATTTCTTGGCCCTTATAATCATATTGACATTTTTGATAAACCCATACTTCACCAATTTCTTTCATCCATGAAGAATTATAAAGAAATGGTTGAGAGTCATAGGTGAACAGGGCGACATCGTAGTCAGACATTTCATCAATTGGGCCATCTCCGGCACGTGTACTGGTTAAAAACATTACACGAATTGTTTCTTGTTTTTTCGCCCATTCAATTGCGCTTTCAAAAATATTATTTTTCAAATTTATCCCTCACTTTTGGCCGTGATTACGACGGGCCGGCTCTAGTCCGGCATGGCGTATATTGTTCCCCGAGTTTGAGCCGCCGGGGGCCGCCTTGAATCGGGTGCTTCTTTCCTTAGCAGATGCAGCTTCGCTCAACCTGAAAGTTTTAGATTTCTTCAACACCTACTAATAACCCGTTAGCAAAAAACGAAATTTTTTTATTAAGTTTGGTTATCGTAAATGTTTTCTCACGTTGATTTAATTTTTGAATACGATTCAAACTTATATATGATGTCCGCCCTTTAGAATCAATGGTTAAAACTCGATCTCCTTCGATTATTTGATTTGCCTGCCCAATATTTTTATAAACACTTGTCTTTTTCGGGGTTATTGAACACCACCCTTTTTTGTCAACAAAGTAAGGATGATCATGTTGAGATTATTTAACCTCCATAGCATAATTCGATAAAATTCAACTGAAATATCCGTTTTTTTATATTGAGAATATAAATCCCGAATAAACTTTCTCCAAGTAATTATATCATTCATCCTAAACATTATTATTTTCGTTTTTGGAATGGCATTTATCATCCAAATGGTCCAATTCAAGCTTCAGAGCGCCGATTGAGATAAATATTTCATATAGAGAAAACAGCAAAGAAATCATTAAAAGGACGAGGCTAATCGCAAATATGATTTTGGCTGTAACCATTTGATGTAATAATATAAAAAACATACAAATTACGCAAAACAAAAAACTTAGGACACCAAATGCTTGAGTATACTTTATCAGTGTTAATCTGATTCTGAAATTGGATATTTGTTTATAAATATTCTCATCGGGTTTTTGATTGTACACTGAAATGAACTGACGAATCAGATTTGCAACTGCTAAAAACCGATTGGTAAATGCAAGCATAAGAAGTGTGATGGCGGAAAATAAAAGGGCTGGAGTCGATATATTGAATTCCACGGCGATGCTCCTTTAAAACCAGGGAAAAATCAAAATAGATTGACTTTGGCTAGCCTGGTCATTTAAAAATTTTTATGTGATTTCATATGCGGAGGGTGGGCCCAAGAAATTGCCCGTTTTACTCAAGAAAGTTTCCGGTTCGTTTATGGGAAGATTACATGTAGATGGTTTTGTGTAAACCCTTGAACCAATTAATTCGATTTTTAGCCCCCATAACCACGGGGGCTTTTTAGTTCCTACTTGCAATATATCCAATTTCCCATAAATAGTCAATCAAATCAAAGCTTAATTTTTACCCTATCACCGAAGAACATGAAAAGCTAGTCCAGGATTTGCCCCCAATCCTTGATAGGCATGGCCCATTTCGATAACATTCATTGTTGTCAGGTAAAGCAATTTCATCAAGACATCATCGCTGACAAAAGCGCTTTTGGTTTGGGTCACTTCGTAACTGCCGGTTGAAATTTTCAATAGCATTGGTGGTATAAATCAGTTACACGACGTACCTGACCTGGGCAGCGGTTATTCGCTTTCACAACAGCCGAACCACGTTGTTATGATAAAAGTACAAGTTCCCATGAGGGTCGGTAGGGGGTATACCTCTCGTTAGGGAATATATAACTTAACTGGAGGTGATGGCTGTCACCATCCGTGGGATAATTAAACCCGTAACCACGTTTAGTCCAGCCATCTACCGTACCAACTACATGGGAAGGAATATTTTCGTTATCCCATGGATGTTGTAATTTATAATTTTTTTGAAATTGGAATTTGAATTTCGTGCTGCTCTTATTGGTCACCGATCACTGGTTACCGGTCACTGAAAAAGCGTTAGTCGGGAGCCGACTTATTGTCGCATCCCAAAGAGGTACACCTAAGAACTCCGCCAGGACTTCCGCTTCCTCAGCTAATTTATTTTTTTTGTGATGGTCGACGACATTGATCCGGTTGCCGTTTTTCAAGACCAAATTCAATTCAAAACTATAAAAACTGTTTTTACCGCTGACATACTCCGCAACGATTTGTAAGGCATGGACCAACTCCAGCGGAGTATACTTGGCGGTCGCTTCTTGAGTACGCGTCCAAGCTTGCGGTCTGCGTCCCTTCCAGAAAAGGCCCGCTTGCTTGTCGAAAACAATGGGAATCATTTGCAAGTAAAACATGTACCCTCCCAGGCTTGCAAAAGTCAACCCTAAAAATAATCCAATCGCAATTCCCATATCAACCGCAGACCAGTCAACATTGGGGACTAAAAGTATTAACAATCCTAATCCGGGCAAGGCAAATATTAAAGAGAAGATGACTGCTCCGACGGTCGTTTTGAATTCCACCCGGTTTAAATTTACTTTAACCAGTTTAAAGGTGCGAATGTTGTTGCCGCCGCCTTTGGCCGGCCTCCAACTGATCTGTTCGGCAATAGGGTCGCCAATCTGGGCAGGATCAAATACCTTTTGGCAATTCTGAAGGTCCTGCATCATTTGGGCCAATTTTTCAAACATCTCAAAACTCCCCCTTCGCAGTTACTTGTTCAAAGCTCAACTCCTCATTGTTTCTGCTCCACCTTGTCCTGGACTGCAATGGCATATTTAGAACTCAGTTTCGTCAAGATGGTGCAGGTTGCCGATTTCTCCTTCACCTCGGCCACCTTGATTTCAGCCACCGGCTCGCATACTTCGTCAAGGACCTCACCGGTCTTAGGGTCTTTCACCACTTCCAGCACGTGCTGGACGGTGAAGACCATCCCGGATTTGACCCCGGAGTTGGAACCGATATTGATAATCACTCGAGTATCCCCGGCATACGCTACCGTCCCGGTAAGTTTTTCGGGCTCGGCCGGCCCCTTGCCGCTGTTATAAGCTTTTTCACCTAACTGATTGGCAACTGAAGCCACCGCTTCTCGGGTGGCCTGCCCCAGATTGGTCTGGCGAAACTCATCGCTGCCGAATTTTATTGCATCCCACTTATACGCCACTGCCAGGTCGGTACTTCTTTTGTCGCCTTTCCCGGTTACACTGGCAATAATTTCAGCGCTACTGGTATCTACCAGTCGGGCGTCAATGGCCACAATGGCATTGGTACTTTTAACCTTCAGACCGAAAGCGTTTGATCCACTGATACCACCCATCTCGGTTGATTTGAAACTAAATTCGGTCACCCGGCCCATGACTAAAAATTGTACACCCAAAATCTTCCCGATCTTGGCGGCGCTATTGGCATCGACCCGGCCTCCCGCCCCGAAATTTTGTTCATTCAATACCTTATCAATTTGTTCCCGTTCAATTAGCCGGAATTTATTGGTGTTCAAAAGCTCGGTAACCAACTCATCGGAAATTCCTTTACCGACATTCCAATTGTTCTTCCACCATCGGTCTTTGATTGAACCATCATCAAAAGGTAAGACGGCAATCTTATAGCGTTGCTCAGCGCCAAATACCGGCAAAATCAGCATACTACAAATAAGAATAATCATTAACGCTAAAAAAAGTTTTCGATTCATTATCGATTCCCCCTATAAAATTAGTAATTAAAATTAGTAATTATGAAATAGAAACAGAAGCCCGAATTCAGATGACTTGTGCCCCACATAATGGTTTTGCAATGTTTTATTGCTCCACCAGTTCCACCCGGCGGTTCCTAGCCCGGCCTTCCTCGGTCTGGTTTGACTCCACAGGGGCTGTCGGCCCGTCGCCGCAGGCTAAAAGCATCTGGGTTACCCTAATTCATACTAAACTTAGTATACCCGGCCGGGATCTCGAACAGGGAATCAGCGACATTTCCGGTTTTAATGTTCTTATACTCCTGGGTCGAGGTAACTTTGCCGCTCGCATCCTTGGTTTGATATTTAATGGCAAAATTCAGTTTTGGGGAGAACCATTGGACCAGGCTCCCATATATCTTTTTCTTATAAGTGTACTGAATTACATCGCAATCGTAACCGTTAACTTTTTCATGGCCGATGGTTTTCTGATCGTACGCGTATTCAGTCCCGGCGTCGCTGGATGGCCGGGCAGGATCAAAGGTGAGGCCGATTTCAATATATTGTTTTTCATCCGGTATCAGCGTCCAGGCGACTTTTTTATCCGACCGCAGGATGGTAATAACCTTTTCACCTTCAAGGGCGGCTTCTTTCCTGATTTTACCGCCTTTAATAAAAGTCTTGCCGGTAATAACCTTGCCCTCTTCGGTCATGGTGAAATCGGCGGAAAACTGGGCCACGGCAGCCGCTACGGCATGGCAGGTTAATCCGGCAATCATGATTACTAAAAAAAAGCTTAATAGTTTACGGTACATTGAAAATCCTCCTCGAATCTAATTTTTACTCTTGGTATATCCGGCCGGAACCTCAAACAACGCCGCCGCCGGTTTTTCCGGGCGAAACTCGGTGGCTTCCATGATCTGGACCAGTTTACCGTTCTGCTTGTTTTCGACTCTTAAGATGATGCTCATGCCCCGCTCAACAGCAATGATATTCGTCCAACCGTCACTTTCACTTTCATAAATGTCACAGGGAAAATTCAGAAGCTTCGTCTCCCCGGTTTTTTGGAGTCCTTGAAAGTCGGTAACGAGATTCCCAATGATGGCGTATGTCCAGGAGTCCGGCTTCAAGGGAACTTCGTTATATTTTTTTGAATTAGTGTCTAATGACCAGACGAGGCCTTTATCCTTGCGCAAGATGTTGGTCGTGATTACCGCGCCGTCGCCGGAAAAATATTCGGAGCGGAATTTATCGCCGTCGCGCAGATAATATTTGACTGTTTTAGTCACTGTCCCCTCCGGTTTTTTATAGGTGTAACCAAGGGTATAGTCTGGCGGCGGGGCCGCCCAGGCCGATACAGAAAACAATAACAATCCGGTTACTGCCAACCAAATTAACTTCATTTTCGACATTTTAACCCTCCCTAAATATTTATTTCAGATAGTTTGTTAATCTATAATTTTGATTTAATTGGTACTACGAGTAAAAACACTAACCTCCAAAAAATTGGAGCGGTTACTGTTATCTGTAAACACGGTATAAATCTTAGCGGCGACTCGGTTATTTCCGCCGGAATGGATGATTAAGTATCTTTTACAAAAATTCGTATTGTAAATCGCCATTAGAGTTTTGGGAAGTTCCGGCGGCATCGATTGATACCTCCTTTTAAAAATAATATTTTTTATTTCACCATTCACTCTGCCATTTTATCTTTGTTATTGCTTAATCATAAGTCCCGATATTGCCGGTATGACCGGCTACTATTGAAAACATTTTCGAATCGTATCTCGGTCACCGACGAAGCCTTCGAGTTTAATATTTAAAACGCCCTTATTGATCTGTTTATTGATTGTCGCGTAGTAAATATCTAATTCCGAAGCTTCATCTTTATTTGACATAATGTTAAAATTTTTACATTGATACCAATAAATTGTGCCTCCGCCGCGAATAGCTTCCTTTCCAATAAACCTGCGCAACGCGGTTTGCTGTTGCGATTCTTCTTCAGCTTTCCGTTGCGTTTCCGTCCACGCCTGCGAATTATATGAAGGGTCCGAATACACCATAAAACCTAGGGACAACACCGCTTTTTCAGGAGTTTTGAAGGGCCTGGGCAGAACATTGTCTTTTCTTGCCAGCACTCCGGTTACCTCATACATGCCGTAATCTTTGGTGGATGAAAAATTTTCATCGATGACAAAACCCGCCGGAATATATTGCGCTAAATTTTTAGGCACTTGAAAAGCCGCCTGGGAAACACCGGTGTTAAAATAACTGGAAAATACCGCGACCAAAGCTATTACAACTAATAAAAAATATTTTTTCATTTCCACATCCTCCTTTGGGAATTAAAAGTATTAACAATCCTATGCCGGGTGAGGCAAATATTAAAGAGAAGATGATTGCAATACCTCCGAAAAATTCTCCAGTACTGTCTATTTGACGTTAAGATCGCCTAGCGATGCCCTTCCGATCATTTCCGCAGCCTTATTCGCCCATTGGTCCGCTTCCCCGCTGCTATCCACTCCCGAGACGGCTAATTTAAAAGATTTAAAAACATTGCCGCTAATAATCAAACCGAAGTACACGCATTGATACTCAATCTCATCCGGGCCTTTACCGCCGCCCATGTATTTATGAATCACCCGTTGCGTAATTCCGTTCCCCCAGGGGTACTTCGTCAGTTGCGGCTTGTCATAACCGATGGCCGGATCGGTAACTTCTTTGCTGCGGCTATTTAAGGCATTTTGGGTGTCCAGCTCCAATTGTTTCCGGTACATTGGAGCTTGCCTTTCAACCAGTACTTGCGGTTTTTCCATCATGCGCAGAACAAAACGGTATTCGCTGGTATAGACATCACGACGGCCGTCGATATGCTTGCCGGCAACGAAATTCACACTCCCTGAAGCGCCTGAGACGAAAGTTTGGGAAGATTTCAGCTCATATCCTTGGGGCGCCAAAGCCTGGATTCCCGGCGGCAATTTTGGGGAAGGCGGTTGAATCTCCTGCGCCAAAACACTTCCAATAAAAATGGCAAAAATCAAAACCATAAAAATCGCCGGTGTTAAAAAACGTTGCATGATTTCAACTCTCCATTCGATTAAATTTGG
>JAEZJQ010000035.1 GCA_023436305.1 Bacillota bacterium | reverse complement strand
AACTAAATTTTTAAATACCTCCAACGCGTCCTGAATAGGCTGGGGGGATTCCATGTCAACTCCGGCTTTTCGTAATATCTCCAGGGGGTAATCGGAATCACCGCTTTTTAGGAACTGGAGATAACGCTCACGGGCTGCGGGGCCTTCTTTTAAAATCTGTTGTGATAGTGAAATCGCCGCCGAATAACCGGTAGCATACTTGTATACGTAAAATCCGGAATAAAAGTGGGGAATCCGTGACCATTCCATGGCAATCTCCGGATCAATTAGGGTTTCAGTCCCATAGTAAGTTTGGTTCAGATCCAAATATGTCTGAGAAAACCATTCCGCCGTCAATGCGCCGCCGTTTTCCACTTCCTCGTGAATGATCTTTTCAAATTCGGCAAACATGGTCTGCCGGAAAACCGTGGTCCGGAATTGTTCCAGGTATTGATTGATTAAGTATAACCGCTCATTGGGGTCGTTTGAGTGAGCCAACATATACTCCATAAGTAAGGCTTCATTAACGGTGGAAGCCACTTCGGCCAGAAAAATCCGGTAACCGGCATAGATATAGGGCTGATTTTTATTGGAATAATAACTATGCAGAGCGTGTCCCATTTCATGAGCGATGGTAAACACATCATGGATTTTACCCTGATAATTTAACAGCACATAGGGATGGGAATCATAAGCACCCCACGAATAAGCCCCACTCGTTTTTCCCTGATTTTCGTAAACATCGATCCAAAACTTCGTAAAGCCCTGCCGCAGTAAATCTTGATATTCTTCACCCAATGGTTTTAGACCCGCCAGCACAATTTCCTTGGCCTGATCATATTCAAAACTACGCTGGTATTCGGGAATTAACGGGGTATAAAGATCATACATATGCAAATCCGGCAGATTCAACAACCTTTTTCGAAGCTGCAAATAACGTTCTAATACCGGTAAATATGAGTGCATCACTTTAATCAACCGTTCATAAACCGTCACCGGAATATTGTCGCTTTCTAATGAGGCTTGTAAAGCGGATTCATAACAACGGGTTTTTGCGTAAAAAACTTCGGATTTCACTGAGGCATCCAGGGTCGCACCAAAGGTATTTCGGAATTTGGTGTAGGTGCTGTAGAGAGCGGTAAAAGCATCCTTGCGGACCCGGCGGTCTTTACTTTCTAAAAAGGTGGCGTATCTGGCTTTGGTAAGCTCGACTTCTTCACCCTTTTCATCACGGATTGCCGGGAATTTGATATCGGCATTATCCAACATTCCGAAGATAGTACCCGCACTTTCGGCAATCTCGGCGACCTCCGCCAAAATCTTCTCCTGAGCCGCCGATAACACATGATCCCGCTGGCGGTCGATCTCATCGAAGAAATGCCGGTAAAGCACCAGGCCTGGATTTTGAGTCAAATATTCATTCAGTTTTTCCCGGGGAAAATTCACAAGCGTGGGAACGATAAAAGATACCACACTGCCCGCTTCTACCGCCAGGCTTTGAATCCGGTTCGTCAGTGCCTGATAGACCGGATCAGCGTTATTTTCGTCTTTATGCATTTTGGCAAAGATGAATAACTTGTCGAGCCGCCGTCCAATGGTTTCTTTAAGCTGTAAAACCGCTAGTAGAGTGGCGGCGCTCCCCGGAAAATCCGGCTGCATCCGGAGCATTTCTGCTAAATCTTCTTTCAGTTTTTTAAAGTCAGTTTCCCAGGCGTCGATGGAATTGTAAATCACGGTTAAATCCCATTTAAATTGCGCCGGGATCTCTTCCCTGGAAGGCAGATGTTTGATGGTTTGAGTGGTCATATTGTCTCTCCTTTGGAATTAATGTACGTAAAATTTAAAGGCTCTAATTTTCAGACAGAGCCTAATAAAGCTCCAGGCTGGGATTTAGTAAATAAAACAGTGTGTACCGGTCAATATTATGGCATTTGACGGCGCTTTATCCACCAGAGTTATTATATTCTTCCCGAAAAGATGTATTCCTTTCAAGATTGGAATGTTTTTATGTTAGGTGGCCAAAAAAATCAACTCATATTCGAATCCGAAAAATAAAACGGACCAACCATTTTCAGTCGGTCCGCAAATTATGATCTTCAATTTCTCTCAGGTCCGCAGCTTTTTCAATCCTTCCCGGAATACCCGGAAAAACCGGTCATTCTGTTCGGCGGTTCCAAAGGTTACCCGAATACAGGTAGGTAACCCGAATGAATGAGTGGGCCGGACGATGATCCCGCTTTGGAGCAGGTAATTGTACATTTCTTTACTGTCTTGCTTCAGGTCGATTAAAATGAAATTAGCCTGGGTTGGCAGATAGTCGATCTGTAATTCAGCTAATTCATTGTAAAACTGGCGGCGGCCCGCTTGCACCAGTTCCTTGCTGAGGGAAACATGCTTTTTGCTGCTCAAGGCGGCGATTCCGGCGGCTAAGGCGATGCTGTTTACATTGAAAGGATCTTTCACTTTAAGCATAGCGTCTACAATCTCCGTATTCGCGGCGGCAAATCCCAGCCGTAAACCGGCTATGGCATGAATCTTGGAAAAGGTTCTAAGTACAATAAGATTCGGGATACCTGACTTTAATAGACGAATCCCATTGGGGAAATCGGGATCATCGGCGAAATCGGAATAAGCCTCATCCAGGATCATCAGGACATTCGGGGGCAAATCCTTTAAAAAAGCCATCAGTTCGGCTTCTTTAACAATGGTCCCGGTAGGATTGTTGGGGTTGCAAATAAATACCGCTTTGGTACGGTTGGTAACCGCTTTTCCCATACTCCGCAGGTCATTTCCCAAACCCTGTTCTCCTTTAACAAGAACGGGGCGGGCGCCGATTAATATGGTAACCGATTCATACATGCTAAAGGTGGGTTGCGGAATTATGACTTCATCATCCGGTGCAAAGAAAGTCTCCGCCATGATCCGGTTGACATCATCCAATCCATTCCCGACTATCAACTGACCCGATTCCAAACCCAGTTCTCCGGCAAGCACTTCTTTTAAGTAATAAGCATTGGTGTCGGGATATAAAGCGATCCGTTCCATGGCCTGAGTTATGGCCTGGCGAACTTCTTTGGAAGGCCCCAAAGGATTCTCATTGGAAGCCATTTTGACCACTCCGCTGAGTCCAAACTCCCGTTCCACTTCTTCAATGGGTTTCCCCGGAACATAAGCCGGCATATTTTCAATTAAAGGCCGAATCAATTGCCTGGTGTCCATTTGTATCTCTCCTGTTTTCAGTCGAATGTCAAAGGCCAATGTCAAATTTTTTGATATTCGACGTTTGACCGCGACTAATTATTTTGAACCAAATCCGGGCGTAATTTTACCGCGTTTTTGAGATAAACCGGCTGAATCCCGGTTTGGGGCAGCTCTGTATAAAAATGAATTAAAACCCGGATACATAGTGGCAAAGAACTTTTTTTGGCAATTTCCTGGGCGCACATAAGCGGTATGGAGGTGAGTCCGAGTTTGCGGGCGGCGACCGCCGGGAACTCGCTACGGATATCCGGAGTCACGGTAAACATAATACTGACGATATGTTCCGGCAAAATCGAATTAGTCTCAAATATTTTCGTCAACATTTCAGTAGTGGCCGCCAAGACTTCCGCCGGTTTATCTTTTGAAAGCGTCGTTGCGCCACGAACCGCCCATAAATTCATCTGTATCACCCGATGGCCCGATGGCCTAAGCCAACGGCTATTTCATTCAAATGAACCAATCCAATGCTGAAAAATACCGCTACGCTGATATGATCGCCTTTGCGCGCAACTCCGACTTTTCCTCCGATATTTAATCCAATGGCCTTATTAACGATTTGGGTCATTGCCTCCCGGGCCGCTCCCGCTAATGCGCCTTCCTCGGCGTGGTTTTCTTTGATGACGAATTCACGTTTGGCGGCTACCACTACCCGTTCCACAATAATCCGCATTGCCGGAATGGATTCCCCACCGTAATCTATGGCAGCAGCTCGAATATCGCGCGTTTTTAAATCTTCCTTCATTATTTTTTCTTCCTCGCGCGAACTGGTCAAAGCAATGGATAAAGCTGCTTTGGCTACTTCCTTACTTCCGGATTCCATATCTTAATCCCCTTCTTCGCAAGTGATCAGTTGACTTGTTATTTAAAGCAATGAATTTGTAATTTGCAATCCGCAATCCGTAATCAATAGTCAATATTCGTATCATCACTCAGTCAATGCGTGTATAAAAAAGCACCCGGATTGGAGTGCTGTCTGATTTATAAACAATTATAATTAATTTAACATATAATTTCAAATCCGGCAAGTCATTTATGGTTTAAACTTTTGTAAAACTTGACCGGTTCCCCCTCCAATCGCTCCATTAAAACTATTTTGCTGCGAATTCGGGCATCCATCAACAGTACCTGAATGATTATCATCAACATCAGTAATCCGATAACCAGCCGCCAACAACCTTTCTCACGGAGTTGCAACCCAAAAAACAATTTTTCATACCAATGATGTTTCTTTGTTGTCAAGATACTCCAATCTCGGCGTATCGCCAAAAACGGCTTATAAATTAATAACTTGGTTGCTTTATTGTCATTTTATATGAATCCTGGCCGATATTTTTTCACGATACACCGTACGCCGCTTTAATTTGCGCCTAATATTGCCTTCCCCGCTTCCCGGCCGGCGATGAAACCGGTTGAAAAAGCGATTTGCAAGTTGTAACCGCCGGTATAAGCGTCCACATCCATAACTTCTCCGGCGAAATATAAACCGGGGGCTTTTTTTGATTCCATGGTCTTCGGATTGATTTCCTTGGTGCAGACTCCACCGGCGGTGATGATAGCCTCGGCGATGGGGCGGGGCCGGGCAATGGTCAGCCGTAAATTTTTTAATAGTTTAACCAATCCCAACCGTTCTTCCTTAGTAATTTGATGCACCGGTTTCAGCGGATCAATGGCCGAAAGTTTAATAATTACAGGTATCAATTTTTGGGGAAGCAGATCATCCAGCGAATTTTGAAAAATTTTACGGATATACTTTGTAAAATCCCGCTGCACCCGCGCGTCTAATTCCGGTTCCGACAACGCCGGCTTCAAATCAATGACAATGGCCACAGATCTCGGTTCATCCAACACTTTAAAGGCAATCTTCCGGCTTAAACTAAGAATGATTGGCCCGGAAACTCCGAAATGGGTAAATAACATCTCGCCAAATTCGGAATCTAACTTCTGATCTTTATAAAAACTGGTAGCGGATACATTCACCAACGATAATCCCTGTAACTGTTTCGGCCATTCTTCAACGGATTCCAGAGGTACCAGGGAAGGAACCGGATCAATAACCGTATGCCCCGCCGGTTTCGCCAAACGGTAACCATCCCCGGTACTTCCGGTTCCGGGATAAGAAACCCCACCCGTGGCCACTATCACCGCCCGGGTTTCAATCCGGCGTCCGTCTTCGCTGATAACGCTTTCAACATTATTTTCATTGTCAAATTGGATCTTCGCAACCCGGGTATTGGTTAAAAGTTCGATTTTACTCATCTTTAACTTTTTTAAGAAAGCGTTCACCACCTCGCCGGCTTCATCCGATTCCGGAAAGACCCGGCGGCCCCGTTCCACTTTCAAAGGAATATGTAACTCTTCCCGAAAATAGTTCATGAGTTCATTAACTCCGAAATTGCGAAAAGCACTATATAAAAAACTGCCATTTCCCGGAATGTTGGCAATCAATTCCTCAACATCAGCTTGATTGGTTATGTTACAACGGCCGGCACCGGTTATGCCCAGTTTTCTCCCGATTCGTTCATTTCGTTCTGCTAAAACCACCTTAGCACCTTGTTCGGCGGCGGTTAAAGCCGCCATCATCCCGGCTGGTCCGGCTCCGATTACCAGTATATCCGTTTTCATGGCAAATTACTCCAAATCTTTTATTAATGTTTTTTTGGCGGCAATTATTTTTTGTAACTCGGGGAGGGCGGCCTCAGCCGCATGGCGCCCAATCGCCACACACTCCCGGCCCTGCCCGAAATTCATGGTTCCAATGGAACCCAATTGGGGCTTAATGGTCATGTCGGCAAGCTTGGTCTGATAGTAATCAAGCTGATTTCCCATAATGTCAATGACCTTGGATAATACATCGAAAATATTGTTCACCCGGTGATTGGTATGATCAAATCCAACATTTACCGCTACCACTATATCGCCCTGCATTTGACGGGCAACCTCCACGGGAACTCCGGCCACCACCGCGCCGTCCACCAAAACCCGGCCCTCCAGTTCCACCGGTTTAAAAACTCCGGGAATGGAAATGCTGGCCCGAATCGCCGGAACAATAGAACCCGTTTTAAAGACAATCTCTTCTCCCGTAAATAAATCGGTAGCTACCGCCCAAAAGTTGAAAGAGAGGTCTTCAAATCGCTTATTTTTGGTTAAAATATCAATCAAAACCCGCACTTTGGTCCCATCAATCAAACCCAACCGTGGCAGATGAACGTCAATTAGATCTTCCCACTTTAAATAGTCAATAAGCCGTTCCAAATAGTAAAGGTCCGCTCCCACCGCATAAGTCGCGCCAACCAAAGCACCCATACTGGTTCCGGTAATTCCCCAAATCTCTATCCCCGCTTCTTTTAAAACCTGAAGCACCCCAATATGCGCAAAACCCCTTGCCCCACCTCCACCCAGGGCCAAGACAATTTTCGGTTCATAACCTGGGGAATTCATCATCCTTTACCTCCTGAAACTTCGCCATTACTTTCCATTTTCCCTTTATCATATGAAAAATAAAAAGCGCTGTGAATTGGATATAGATCTTGTGGTATATGGGTTTTAGCTTATGGATTATGACTTTACGTAAAACATAGAGTGATTTTAAAAATGGACGATTCAACAAAACAAAATAAGGGCGGTTTAAAATGATGGTTAACCGGCTTTGATTTAACACATCGCTTTAATTTCGCCCTGAGGGTATGTTGTTTTGCGCTTATTTGCTAAATGCAGGCCTTTTATTTGATAATTTCCGGGCCGATTTAGGCCAAAATTGCTTCGTTGTTTCTTATCAACACCGGCACATCGATATTTGATTTAATAATCGCCAGTTTAATCACTTCCTCGATCCGGTCTACCGGGATAATTTGAATCTCCGTTTCAGTTTCGAACATCTCCTGCCAGTTTTCCTTGGGGATGATAATCCGTTTGGCCCCGGCTTCCTTGGCGGCAGCAATCTTGGGAACGATTCCGCCCACCGGCATTACTCCACCCCGGATGGATATCTCCCCGGTCATGGCCAGTTCATTATCAATCATCTGTCCGCTAAGCGCTGAATAAATGGCCGTGGCTAATGTAATTCCGGCAGAAGGGCCATCAATGGGAACCCCCCCGGGGAAATTAATATGGATCTCGTAATCATTAGGATTCACGTCAAGAAATTTGCGAATTGCCGTTAATACATTTTCCACTGAACCCCGGGCCATGCTCTTCCGGCGAATGGTACGGCCGGACTGGCCCATTTCTTCTTCATCCACCACTCCGGTGGTAATCACTTTTCCTTGACCCGGTTCCACCGGAATGGCCGAAACCTCCACTTGAATCACCGCGCCCATATTCGGCCCGAATACCGCCAACCCATTTACGTACCCTACCTGCGGCTGGGCAGGAACTTTGATATTGGGCCGGGGTGAATATTGTCCGCTATGAATTACCCATTCAATATCCCGCACTCCGATTTTTTTACGCCCTTCGGTTATGGCAAGCCCGGCCGTAATTTGAATTAAATTCACCGCATCCCGGCCATTGGTGGCGTATTTGGTAATTAGATCGAGCACACCCGGTTCAAACTCAAAATTAATCTTGCAAATGGCATTGGTGGCAATTCTTCGAATATCGGCGGGCGACAAGTTTTGAAAAAAGATCTCCACGCAACGGGAACGAATTGCCGGTGGAATCTCCTGGGGAGTGCGGGTAGTCGCCCCCACCAATCGAAAATCGGCCGGTAGTCCGTTTTGGAAGATATCGTGAATATGGTTGGGTATATTAGCATCCTCAGAGCTATAATACGCGCTCTCCAAATAAACTTTCCGATCTTCCAAGACTTTTAACAGCTTATTCATCTGAACCGGGTGCAATTCACCAATTTCATCGATGAATAAAAGCCCGCCATGCGCTTTGGTTACCGCCCCGGGTTTGGGTTGAGGTATTCCGGCGATTCCGAGCGGTCCCGCCCCCTGATAAATCGGATCGTGGACGGAACCGATTAACGGATCGGCAATACCCCGGTCATCGAACCGGGCAGTGGTGGCATCGATCTCTACAAATTTGGCATTTTCCTTAAAGGGTGATAAAGGCTGTTTTTTGGCCTCCTCCAGAATTACCCTGGCCGCCGCTGTCTTTCCGATTCCGGGAGGTCCATAAAGAATCACATGTTGCGGATTGGGGCCGCATAATGCCGCCCGTAAGGATTTTAACCCATCATCCTGCCCGATAATCTCCGCAAAATTGGCCGGGCGGGTTTTTTCCGACAAAGGTTCGGTCAAGGAAATCCGGCGAAGCCGCTGCAATTTCTCCATTTCCTTCCGGGATTCCCGATCCACCGCCATTTTATTCCCCTGCTGCGATCGCAGTAGATTCCAAAAGTAAAGGCCGATGACGATGGCGAAAAAAAGGTTGATTAATCCAATTATATTGGTCACAAATTCCATCCCGCATGCTCCTTTCGGCGCGCGCACGCGATTTGCCTTACACGCGAGCGCAGAATTCATGATTAGTATCGCCAAAATATTCGGATTTAAACTCCCGGGATAAAAATATAGGGAACAGAGTAGTGACGTAGTAACATAAGATATAATTAGTGTAGGGCGCAGGCTCTCTCACGGCAAAGCCGGGGTGGATATGACTTCTAAATAAAAAAGCGCCCATTACGGCGCTCTTAATATTTTAAGCGGTTTCTTCCTTTTTCTTCTTTCGTGGTTCCACGGGGATAATAATCGGATCGGCCTTTTCTTCCACCATACTCTTGGTTATAATACAACGTTTGATGTCAGCCCGCGACGGCATCTCGTACATCATCTCCAGGGTTAACTTCTCGATAATCGCCCTGAGGCCCCGGGCGCCGGTATTCCGTTTCACGGCTAGCTTGGATATGGATTCCAAAGCCTCCGGTTCAAAGGACAACTCAATATTATCGAGTTCAAACAACTTTTGAAACTGCTTAACCAAGGCATTCTTAGGCTCGGTTAAAATTTGAACCAATGCTTTATCATCCAAAGCATCCAAAGCCACAACTACCGGTAACCGGCCGACAAATTCAGGGATTAAACCAAATTTCAATAAATCCTCCGGCATAATTTGCCGCAAAATTTGGCCAAGTGGTTTCTCTTGTCTGGAACGGACCTCGGCGCCAAAGCCCATGGTTTTCTTGCCGGTCCGATTTTCGATGATTTTTTCAATCCCTTCGAAAGCGCCTCCGCAAATAAACAGGATATTGGTGGTATCCAGTTGAATAAATTCCTGGTGAGGGTGCTTACGGCCACCTTGAGGCGGTACCGAGGCGATGGTCCCTTCCAGAATTTTCAATAATGCCTGCTGTACGCCTTCACCGGAAACATCTCTAGTGATGGAAGGATTCTCCGATTTCCGGGCAATCTTGTCAACCTCATCGATATAAATAATCCCGCGTTCAGCTCGCTCCACATCAAAGTCAGCCGCCTGAATCAACTTGAGAAGAATATTTTCAACATCTTCTCCAACATATCCGGCTTCGGTCAATGAAGTCGCATCGGCGATGGCGAACGGAACATTTAAAATCTTGGCCAACGTTTGAGCTAATAAAGTTTTACCACATCCGGTGGGTCCCAGCAATAAAATATTGCTTTTTTGCAGTTCCACATCTTCAAAACGCTCTTCGGAATTAATCCGTTTATAGTGATTGTATACCGCCACCGACAAAATCTTCTTGGCGTCTTCCTGGCCAATCACATATTGGTCCAAAATTTCCTTAATTTCTTTGGGTTTAGGATTATTGCTTAAATCAAGGCTAACTTCCTCATTTAACTCTTCATCAATGATCTCATTGCAGAGTTCGATGCATTCATCGCAAATGTATACTCCAGGACCGGCGATTAATTTTTTTACCTGTTCTTGGGCTTTCCCACAAAAAGAACATTTCAATTGGCCTTTTTCATCTCCAAATTTCAAATAATTTCACCTCATTTCAGCGCCAGACCTATCCCGCGCTATAACTACTTCTTTTGACTATCAAAAATTTCATCAACAATCCCATATTCTTTCGCTTCTTCCGCAGACATCCAGAAATCACGGTCCACATCCCGCTCAATCTTTTCCAAGGGCTGCCCCGTATGTTTCACTAAAATCTTATTGCCGATTTCCCGTAACCGTAATATTTCCCGGGCTTGAATATCAATATCCGTCGCCTGACCACCAACTCCGCCTTGCATATGCGGCTGATGAATTAATACGCGTGAATACGGCAGGATATAACGTTTCCCTTTCGCTCCCGCCGACAGCAACACTGCGGCCATGCTGGCCGCGATCCCCATACATATAGTCGCAACCTGGGGCCGTATATATTGAATCGTGTCGTAAATAGCAAGCCCTGAATACACCGCGCCACCCGGGCTGTTAATATAAACAAAAATATCCTTTTCCGGATCTTCGGATTGTAGAAATAAGAGTTGCGCAATTACTAAGTTAGACACATTATCATCAATCGGCCCCCCGATAAAGACGATCCGTTCTTTTAACAGCCGGGAAAAGATATCATAAGCTCGTTCGCCACGATTGGTTTGTTCAACTACCATTGGGACTAAATTCATGTTTTTACCTCCTTTAGGTTTCCCCTGCAAGATGGTTTTTTTATTCAATTGGTTATTTTACAAGTTGTTTAATATAATCCGTGGTCTTTTCTAATAAAATCGCCTGTTCCACATCACCGAGCCGGCCGTTCTTCAAGAGATCGCGCCGCAGTTTCTGAGGATCTTTGACTTGGTACATAGCGGCCAATTCTATGATCTTGGCTTCCAACTCCTCGGGTTGAACTTCAATATTTTCCGCTTTGGCAATACTGTTCAACACCAAGTCGGTTTTAATCCGTTTAACGGCTTCGGGCTGGAAGTCCTCCAAAATCTGCTCTTCGGTTTTATTGGTATACTGCTGGTAATGCTCCATGGTTAACCCTTGATGGGAAAGATTATGTTCAAAGCGATGGACCAATTCCGCAACTTCTTGCTGAATTAATGTTTCAGGAACCTCAAGTTCGGAGTTGTCTACCGCTTTATCAATCACAGCCTGGGTAAATTTGGCCTCCGCCTCCCGCTCGGCGTTTTTGGTCAATTTTTCTTTTAAGTCCGCTTTTAATTGATCAATACTTTCATATTTGCCAATGCTCTTAGCAAATTCATCGTCAAGTTCCGGTAATTCCTTATTTTTAATCTCTTTCAAATTCACCTTAAAAACAGCGTCTTTACTGGCTAAATCAGCGCTATGGTAATCATCCGGAAATTTTACCGTAATATCCTTTTCGGTTCCCACTTTCATTCCAATTAATTGCTCTTCAAAACCCGGAATAAAACTTTCGGAACCGATTTCCAGAGTATAGCTCTGAGCGGCCCCGCCCGCAAACGGAGCTCCATCGATAAAACCTTCGAAATCAATGACCGCGAAGTCTCCTTTTTCCAATTCCGACTTGTCGCTCAACACCATTTCCGCGTGGCGTTGTCGTAAAGCTTCCAACTGTTCGCTGACTTGAACGTCTTCAATGACATTGATGACTTTTTCAACCTTTAAGTTTTTATACTGGCCAAGCTTTACTTCAGGTAAAACCTCTACATTAATTTGAAAAGTGAATGGTTTGCCCTGTTCAATGAGATCCTTGACCTCAAGCTGCGGCTTGGCAATGGGTTCAATTTTCAAATCGATAATTCCCTGGCTATAACCTTTGGCAACCAAAATGTCCATGGCGTCTTCATAGAAAACTTCCTTGCCGAACTGAGCTTCAAGAATATGCCGTGGAATATGCCCCTTGCGGAATCCCGGCAAATTAACTTTATTCACTACTCGTTTATAACCTTCAGCAATAGCATCATCCACTTCGGTTTCGTTCACCGTTACCGTCATTACAACGAAATTCTTGTCTAGCTTTTCCAGGTTAAATTGCATTTATGCTCCTCCGAATCTGTTCTATATATATGCGTTTGCAAAAAAATTTTGCGTTCAATCTGCATTTCGACAAGTAGGATTTAAAATCCTCTCTTTTATGTAAAAACGAAATTTAAAATTAATCATTTCAATTTGAAGCGTTACTTCAGCATAATTTTAGCCATCAAAAGCCAAGCTTTTCGGATAATATTATCTGCCAATAAAATAACCCCGTTCGCGCTTACGCGCTTTCAGGGGTAATCAACTCATGATCCATAAAAGCAAGCACTGGTGCGAGAGGCGGGACTTGAACCCGCACGGTTGCCCACTAGATCCTAAGTCTAGCGCGTCTGCCATTCCGCCACACTCGCACGTATAAAAATTATAGCATTGGCGGCAAGCTTCGTCAAGCAACTTTTATCTTTTAACCGATTATTAACACTGAAATTGGTTCATCTTACCAAATTTGGGTCACGGATGGATGTGACGCGAATCACAGTCATGTTAGTTTGCTCTTTTCAGGTTTTTCTCGGGAATATGGGCATATGTCGCGGGATTGATTACGCGATGAAGCGCCGGTGAAACACGGGCGGCATTAACTCGAAATGGGATAACCGTTGTCAACAATTGATAGTTCTCAAATCCATAATCAAACAATTGGGTGGAATCGCCATAAATATCCTTACTTTTTAACACTACCGCAATGAGACGATGGCCCCCCTTGGTGGCCGATGATACCAAACACCCACCGGCTTCCTCGGTATAACCGGTTTTTACCCCATCAGCAAACTGGTAACGCCATAATAGCTTGTTGTGATTAACAAAAATCCGTTCAGAAGAGTTCCCCGGCCACGGAATTAATTTCCGTTTAGTTCCCACCATATCGGCAAAAACCGGATTATGGAGCGCATAGCGGGCAATTACCGCCAAATCGTAAGCGGTGCTATAATGTTCCCGGGCGGGTAACCCGTTGCAATTTTTAAAATTACTGTCGATAGCCCCAATCTGGTGGGCTTTAGTTGTCATCCATTCCGCGAATTTAGGTTCCGAACCGGCCAGATCTTCGGCTACCGCTATGGATGCGTCATTTCCTGAATTTAATAAAATCCCATACAATAATTCCTTTAAACTATGCGCTTCTCCAGTTTTCAGGTAAATGGAAGAGCCATCGGCTCTAGAGGCGTTTCGACTCGCGATAACGGTTCGCTGTAAATTTCCTTTTTCAATGGCAATGATGGAGGTAAGGATTTTGGTGGTGCTGGCCGGAGGACGCCGGACGAAAGCGTTTTTCTGATATAAAATCTGGCCGGTGGTATAATCTATCAGCACAGCAAAATTCGCATTCAAATCCAATTCGGAAGCGGACACCGGAGAGGAACCAAATATTACCGCGATTCCTAAACTTAATATCGGAATGAACAATAAAAATAAGCGCATGGTTTCACCCGGGCCTCTAAAGAATTATCTGTTTTACGGTTATTTTATTTCGAAGCCCAAACCCGATTCCCTGCCTTTGATAAAAAACATTTTTAGGAAAAAAAGTCCACCATCTCAAAAAAAAAAGGGCTGTCCCAAGAACCCTTCTTCACACTGCCCTTTATGCATTTCTTGTTAAAAAAAGCGGTGTGAACCGCTGCATTCAGGATTTTCCACACCGCTTTTAATGAACTTCACTTTTGGGGCCGGTTCCCAACAAACCTTGAATCTTATCAATCAACTGTGGAGCGGAATCTAAAATACGATCAACCAGAATATTGCTTTCGATCGGGAGCAATTTAGTCTGCTCTTTGCCGACGACTAAAAAAGCCACCGGGTGGATAGTAATACCGGCGCCGCTTCCGCCGCCAAACGGCAATTTACCGGTCTCCATGGTTTCCGTGGCGCGATCCCGATCCTTATCTTTCGGTTTTGCTTTCATCGTTTCAAATTCACTGCCCCCGGCGGCGAAGCCGAAGGTAACTCTGGAGATGGGGATAATTACACTTCCATCCATTGTTTCCACCGGATCACCCAGAATCGTATTGACATCCACCATTTCTTTAATATTTTGCATAGCGGTGGTCATTAAACCTTCAATTGGATGATTCTCCAATCCAAAAACACCCCCTTTCCAAGAGTGCTAATTTAGAGCCGCGCCCGGGCTTGTAAACGGGCCATTAATGCAACAATAATAATATAGCCGAGTTTTACCCGGAATATACAATCAAAGAGAGTATCCCAATGGGATTGTTGAAAATTATAAACCACCTGGATCTCCGGTTTCTGTTTGAACTCATAGCGTCTGCTCAAAATATTATAAAATCCTAATTTTAAAGTCCATAATAACCCATAGATAATTGAAGTATACGCGATATCTTGATTCCCAAGCCGGGTAATCCATATGAATCTGTCAAATCGGCCTTTTTTTTCCAGACGTTGCACCACCAAAAGCCAACGTTGATAATTAGCCGGTAAAAAATAGGTCAGCAAAGTGATACCCAGACCGTAACTTTGATATCGGCGCCAAAATTCACTAATCCCCCTGGAATTCAAATGATAGGGGGATTTTACATCTTTCTCCCGTGCTTTTCGAAAAAAAAACCAACGGCCGGAGGTTTTTTCGTGTTTACGAATAAACTGAGGGGTATTTTTAAGGAAACTGATTACTTTGCGGCGTTTTAACAAACCTCTTAAAAAAGTCATTTCGAAAACAAACAGATCATCTTGCCCCACTTTGTGGTAATAGATCCGAAAACTTACCGGCAGAAAAAAAAATAAAATAATGATCCCCAAAAATAAAATGATCTCCACCATAGACCCACCTCGGGTACCAGTCTATGGTTATTTTCCCACTATACGTCCGGCCTATGCGGTTTTAAGTGAAAGAAACATAAATGCTTCTTAATTTCACTCCGGAATTGAATGATTAAATTCCCGAGCACCGCTGAAATCCCGGTGCCAAGAATGATGATCAGCCAATCTTGCTCCCGTAAAGCGGTGGTATAGAAAATGGATTGCAGCCAGGGAACAGTCATCACCAAAATTTGCATGACAGCGGAAATCAGTACCGCCCCCAGCAAATATTTATTGCCCAGGAGATCAATTTGAAATATGACCCGTTGTTCCGCCCGGCATTGAAATACAAAAAACAATTGGGCGAAGACTAATGTGGCGAAAGCCGCGGTTCTTGCCTGTTCCATACCGGCGCCGCTTTTTAATTGGTATATATAAATTAGCAACGTGGTACCGCCTATAATCAATCCTTGAAAAATAATTTTAAGCCCCAGTCCCCTGCTGAATATCCCTTCCCGGGGCGGGCGCGGCGGGCGGATCATAATGCCCGGTTCCGCCGGTTCCATTCCCAGCGCAATGGCGGGCAATCCGTCAGTTACCAAATTAACCCATAAAATTTGAATGGGTAACAATGGAAACGGCAGACCGATCAGGATTCCGCCAAAGATGGTCAGAATCTCGCCAATATTACAACTTAATAAATAACGGATAAATTTACGGATATTTTCATAGATGGTTCTGCCTTCTTCCACTGCGGCTACAATCGTTGCATAATTGTCATCGGCAATCACCATCGCTGAAGCTTCTTTGGTGACATCCGTACCGCTGATGCCCATAGCCACCCCAATATCCGCTTCTTTCACCGCCGGAGCGTCGTTCACTCCATCACCGGTCATGGCCACGATGGCGCCGTTCTTTTTTAAAGCCCGTACTACCCGTAGTTTATGATGGGGTGAGACCCGGGCGAATACATCAATTTCGTTGATGACCACTGCCAGTTTTTCATCGGTCAGGGCATCCATCTCTTGACCGGTAATGATTTTGCCGTTTGGCCGCAATAAGCCAATCTGTTTGGCGACTGCCGCCGCCGTACGAGGATAATCGCCAGTGATCATCTTGGTGTGGATTCCGGCCCGGCGTGATTTTTCGATAGCCACACGGGATTCGGGGCGCGGCGGATCAATCATCCCCACCAAACCAACAAAAATTAAACCGGTTTCCGGATCGGTTTGATTTTTTAAGTTGATTTCCGACATTTTGCCGTCGCGGTAAGCAAATGCCAATACCCGTAAGGCATCAGCGCCCCATTGTTCCACCTTGCCTTGAATGATCGCATGCCAATGTTGGTTCATCTGAATCACTCCGGCGGCTGTCAGAATCCGGTCACAACGTCCCATAATAACATCGGAGGCCCCTTTGACCAGCAAAGATACCATGGTTTGATCTCCGGAGCCGGATAGATTTCTTACCCAAACACCCATCCGTTTCCGTTCCGAAGAAAAAGGGATTTCGCCCAGACGGTAATTGCCGCCTTTTAGCTGTTTCAGATGAATCCCAAACTGGTGGGCCGCTATTAATAAGGCCCCTTCGGTGGGATCACCGGTTATGGTCTGGTGATCGGTTTCCAACTGGGCATTGTTGCATAGGGCGCCGGTTTCCAATAATTTTTGAAGCTGATTATTGCCCGGAAGGAAGGTTTTGGAATTTTGGACTGACGGTACTGGAAATTCTTGTTCCGGCGCCCATAACCGGGTCACCGCCAGTTTATTTTGGGTCAGGGTTCCGGTTTTATCGGAACAGATAATCGTAGCGCATCCTAATGTTTCCACCGCCGGTAGTTTTCGGATTATCGCCCGGCGTTGAATCATTTTTTGAACCCCGATGGCCAGGGCAATCGTGACAATCGCCGGTAACCCTTCAGGGATTGCCGCCACCGCCAAACTTACCGCCGCCAGGAACATTTGCCTTGGTTCCTCTCCCCGCAAAAAACCCAAAGTGCCAACCGCGGCGCAAATGGCCAGACAGATGAGGATCAAATATCTGCCCAATTGTTCCAAACGTTTTTGCAAGGGAGTGGCTTCATCGGGCGCTTTATCAATTAAATCGGCTATCTTGCCGATTTCGGTTTTCATCCCGGTGGCTACCACCACCGCCCTGCCCCGGCCACTGGTGACCACGGTTCCGGCAAACACCATATTGCGCTGATCACCCAAAGGCGGATGGTTATCGGGAATTACCGGTTTATCTTTGGATACAGCCAATGATTCACCCGTCAACGTGGCTTCATTGACCTCCAGATCGAATGCCTCTATAATCCTGGCATCGGCGGCTATCCGGTCTCCACTTTCCAGGATTAGTATATCCCCCGGGACAACTTCGGCGGCCGGAAGTTGTTGTATCTTGCCATCCCTGCAGACATGAGCCATCGGCGCCGTTAATTCCTTCAAAGCCGCCAGTGATTTTTCAGCCCGGTATTCCTGAATAAACCCTAAAACCGCATTAAGAATGATAATGGACACGATAGTAACTGCATCCGCTTTTTCTCCCAGCAAAAATGAGACTGCCGCCGCCCCGATTAACACCAACACCATGAAGTCGGTGAATTGTTCGCCCAAAATCCGCCATTGCGATATTCTTTTGCCCGCATGCAACTGGTTAAAACCATACTTGGATAATCTTTGGCGCCCTTCGCCCGCCGTTAAACCCCTTTCACTTTGACTCGAAAATGTTTTAACAACTTCGGACGCCTCAAGCGCAAACCAATTACTCATCGTTTATCGTTATCCCCCTAGAAATGCCATCAATGGATCTTATGCCTCAAAAAAATACGACAGACCTATTAACTCCGAACCCATTGACCAAACCCATTTTTTCAAGCTATACTAAAAGAGTTAAAAGAAGTCGCGAGTCAAGAGAAGTTACGAGTCAAAAGCAGTCATGAGTCAAGGGCGTCACGAGTTAAAAGCAGTCATGAGTCAAGGGCGTCACGAGTCAAAAGCAGTTCAGTACTACTTAGTACTTAGAACCCAAAACTCAAGCTCAAAACTCAGAACTCGTGACTCGGGCCTCACGACTCAGAACTCAGAACTCCGGACTCGTAACTCGTGACTCAGGACTCAGGACTCAGGACTCGGGACTCGGGACTCAGGACTCGGGACTCGGGACTCAGAACTCGTAACTCGCAACTTTTTATATTTGGGGAGGTCACTCTCATGCCCGTTGATGCGCCGGTTCTCGCCGGTCTAGCCCAGGAAATAAACCGTTTACTGCCGCTTAAAATTGAAAAAATTTTTCAGCCTTACCCGGAGGAAATTTTACTGACCTGTTTTGGTTCCGGGGTTTCCTGCAAGATATTAATCTCTTTACATTCGCAATATGGCCGTATTGCTCTCTTTGAAGACAATCGGGATAATCCTGCGCAGCCTTCGTCATTTTGCATGTTGTTGCGGAAACATTTCGGCGGAGCCAAGTTAATTGAGATCACTTCGGTTCCCTTCGAAAGAATCTGCCGGCTGACCTTTGAAGCTTACGATCCTTATCTGGGTTTGAATAAAAAGCGGATTTGGCTTGAGTTGACCGGGAAAAGTTCCAATCTGATTATCACCAATGGCGAGGATATTGTTATTGACGCCTGGCGGAAAACCGGAGGCACTCAAACTGCCGGACGGGAACTGTCCGCCGGAGTAAAATATGAATTCCCGGGGACTGGTGGTCGTTGGCAGCCGGTATCTTTATCCTGGGAACAGTTTCAGGAGTTGATAACTCATATCCCCCCGGATGTACCACTGGAAAAATTCCTGCTTAAGCACTGGTATGGTATATCCGCCATTACGATCCGTGAAATCACTCAAGCGGCGGGGGTTAAACCTACTGATCCTTGTGGCTCCATCTCTCCAATTACGCTGGAAAAAATATACGGACATTTTAGTGATTGGTCCAGAACCGTCTCAAAACAATGTTTCGAGCCGTCGCGCCTATGTGATCCCGATGGGAAAACCATTGATTGTTCGGCGTTTATCATTCATTATCCGCCGGCTCATCATACGGTCCAAAGAGTAATTAGCCTCAATCGGACTGTGTCCGAAATCATGGAACATCATTCGGAGCGTCACCGGTTTGAGACCTTAAAAAACAATCTATTACACACCATAAAAAACAGAACCGGAAAAGCCCAAACCAAACTGGCCAAACAGCAAGCCGAGGCTGAAATTGCCGAACAGGGAGATTCTTACCGCATCATGGGGGAACTGTTGACCACTTACGGCAGCCGGATTAAAAGAGGCGCTACTGAAGTTTCATTAATGAACCATTATGATCCGTCCAACGCGGAAATGGTAATCCTGCTGAATCCGGCCTTAAGCCCCCAGGAAAACGCGCAAAGTTATTTTAAAAAGTATCAGAAGGCCAAAAAAGGCCGGCAGGCAATTGCGCTACAGCTTAAACGGACCCAAGAAACCATTGATTACTTGGAGAGCATTGACGCCCACATTCAAAATGCCCAAAATTTGGCCGATCTGAATCTGATTCAGGCTGAATTGGAAAATGAGGAACATACGAAAGCTCCGGGGAACCGTTCCGGTAAAGCAAAGAAAGAGCCTGCCGCCGAACCCCGCCGTTTTGTTACTTCGGACGGCGATCTCATTTTGGTGGGCCGGAATAACCTCCAAAATGACCGGCTGACGTTTAAAACGGCCGGACCGAATGACTTATGGTTTCATGCTCAAAAAATACCGGGTTCCCATGTGATTTTAAAGTTAAAAGCCGGAAACTCCTTGACGGATAAGGCCTTGAATTATGCCTGTCAATTAGCGGCTTATTTTAGTAAAGCTCAACAGTCCACTAAAATTCCGGTGGATTATTCCCAACGCAAAAATGTCAGCAAACCCCCTGGTTCCAAACCGGGTTTCGTAATCTACCATTATTTTAAAACCGCCATCATTACTCCGGACCCGGAATTGCTTCACCAATTGGGGGTTATAAAATAAGTTAAAAGTTTAAAAATTTGAATGACTTAATGCTGAATAATCTTTAAATAGGCGCAGGATCAGGGACTATAACTTCATTGTCACCATTTCGGACCTCCGAACATAATGTATACAGTTAATAAAACTGTTAGGAGGTATGAATTCGTTTGCTAGCCACACCTCAAAAATTTACCCTGGTCTCCGGCTCCGGTGAAGGATTGACCACTTTAAACGCTTTTGATGCCGCCCTTTTAAAATCCGGTCTTGGTAATCTCAATTTGTTAAAAGTTTCAAGTATCCTTCCACCCCATTCCAAATTCCAAGAACGGTTGTCAATTCCTCCCGGTTCACTGACTCCCACCGCCTATGGCTCCATCTGCAGCGTGAAACCGGGTGAGATCATCGCCGCCGCCGTTGGTATCGGGATTCCCGAAGAAGATACTTTTGGAGTCATTATGGAATGCTCCGCCATTTGCAGCAAAGCCGATCTGGAACGAAAAATGAACCTGATGGTGCTGGAAGGTATGAAAACCCGTCATTTAACCGTACAAGAGATAAAAATTTGCGCCGTGGAACATCAAGTCTTAAATTGCGGCTGCGCATTCGCTGGAGTTGCCTTGTGGTATTAGAGCCCCACGCTCCAACACTCTTTTCTTCGCTCCTACGCTAAACTAACGAATGAAACCCTACCAGAATTACTCCGATAATGATTAACGCGGCTCCGATGAGTTTAAGAGGCGAGATGGCTTCACCCAAAAAGTACCACCCCGCCCAAAAGGTGATAAGCGGTGAAGCCGATAGTATTAAAGCGGTTTGACCGATATCCCCTTTTTTCATGGCGGCATAATAAGCCAAGTCACCGGCAAAGGTGGCCAAAAAGGCTTCGACGGCTAAAAAAAACCAACGCCGGGCCGGGATAGTTCCAATTCTAAAAATAAAACCATTTGCCAACGCCAAACCGGATACAAATAACACGGTGATCATGGTTCGGGCTACCAGGCCATCCAGTGAGTTAACACCTCGCAACCCTACTTTCCCAAAAAGCGGAGCCACTCCCCAGCATAACGCCCCGAATAAGGCAATAAAAAATGCGTTCAAAAATTTCACTCCCTATTTTAAAGTGTGAAATTTAAAGATTGAAGGATTAACAGGCTTTGGTGTTAATTTGTGCCGCGTTCGATAACATGTGGTAGTGGTTTATAGTAATTGATCCCGAGTTCTTTCTTCACCCTTGAACCATTGGGATGAGTAATGGTGAGCCATGATTTTACGGTTAAACCATCCGCGCCCGCAACCGCCACTTTTTCTTCACCCGGTTTTAAATGTGAATTATAACGATAGATAGTCTGGTTTTTTTGCCGGTGTAAGACTTTGTGATGCCACGTTACTTTGGGTGGGATGGTTGAACCGTAAATGGCCATATATAAAGTATTTTGTTTGGTGTCGGCCCAGATAAACACGGGATAATTGGTGTTATTTTTAAATTTAAAATCCTTGGAACCGTTGGATACTGTCGCGTCTTGCCCCGGTGGCACATACGGGACTTGCATACCGTGTTGATGCCGTTCGATAACCGCCAAATCTGCTAGAACAGTCACATTATATAAAGTTGAGGCAATTTTACAAACACCACCACCAATGGTTTTAACAACTTGGTTCCCCAAATACATAGGCCCTTCCCGAAAACCCTGTTCTTTGCTATAGGGGCCGATTGTGGCGTTCATGGAGAAAATTTTTCCCGGTTTAACAACGGTTCCAGCTAATAAATCAGCCGCCAAAGCCACATTATACTCCTCACCCGGCAGCGGATCGGGTAAAGTAGTTTGAAACGCGGCCATACGCAAGGAGGTCTTTTGTTTAACGCAAAACTCATGAAACCCCCGGCTGTTTTCCCATAAAAGTACCCCCTGAAACGGCCTGCCATAAGGATGATTTTCTCCCTCTTGATCATAAACCGTTTCCGGATGAGCGGGCCCGAAATGACTGATATTTTTAGGAATCGAACGTGATCTTGGGAAGACATATTTCCATCCCCAAAAACCAATCAGCATAAAGACTACAAAACACCCACCCGCCAGCAATCTCCATCCAATCCCCCGCACTTCCAATTGACCCCCCATCTTTTGCCCGATGAATGAAATCATCAATCTGATCCATAGTTATTCCCAAAAACAAAATTCATGACCGGCACTCATCGAATTCATGGGATTTTCCTGTTATTTTTGACCGATTATGACTTGGGGCCATATAATAGCATATTGATCTTAGATACGCTTTAGCGGGAGTTGAAGGGGATGCTTTTTTCAATCATCATTCTGGCGATATCGCTCAGTTTGGACGCTTTAGGAGTTGGAATTGTTTATGGGTTACGCAAGGTTAAAATTCCAATTGGCTCAAAACTAATTGTTTGTCTCTTTTCCATTCTTTATTCGGGGCTTGCTATCATCATCGGGAAGTCATTATCCGGTCTAATTCCCCGGTTTGCCAAGCTATGCGGCGTAGTTATTTTAATCCTTATGGGCCTGTGGATTATTACCCAGGCACTATTTAAAAATAAAACAGATTCCGGGGGCAATGGTATGGAAGCGAATCCGGACAAGAATTGGCTTCTTTTTCGAAATAATGAACAAGGCCTGCCGGATACTAATGATTCGAGCTATCAAAACCGGTTCTCCCGACACCCGGGGGGTACACTTGAACAAGAAGTCCGGACTCTTTGCAAAATTGCAATTAAATCCTTGGGAATCACCATCCATATCTTTCGGGACCCTCTGGAATTCGATATGGACCATTCGGGGATCATTAGTACTTCCGAATCGTTCCTGCTGGGGTTGGCATTATCGGTGGATGCCATCGGCGTAGGGATTGGCAGCGGTTTAATGGGGTTTGATTCGATATGGATTCCGCTGGCTATTGGGGCTTTTCAAATGGTTTTTCTGTATACGGGTGTTTTTTTCGGCGAAAAATGCGCCGGTATGTTTAAAGTGAATGAGAAATTATTGGCGATTTTACCCGGGACATTATTGATATTGTTAGCTTTGCTCCGGATTTTTTAACCGGGATTTATCGTGCCAAAACCCGAAATAAGCTGATTCAGCCGTGAAAAAACAGAGGCTGTCATGGGTCAAGACAACCTCTGTTTCACTTCAACGTTATTTCAAATTCCAACTTTTCAAGCTTCAACTTTCAATTGGTAATTCCAACTCTCCTTGCTTTTCTTGCCGGTCCTCATCTTTTAAATAACAGCCAATGGCCGGGATGTTCTTGGTCCGGTAATAATCCGGATCGGTAAATTTTATCTCGGAAATCTCTTTTAACGCCACCATCCGGCTGCCTTTTTTCGAGGCTAGAACCTGAACCCCTTGCGAGTCGCGGGTGGTTTTGGGATTAATGGTGCTGGTGTTGAAGATGAGCACTTTGCTGATACTGCTAAAGGCCACCAATTCCAAATCCGTTTCCAAAAACCGCATGGCGACCAGGGACGCCAGATCCGAATAAGCATTGGTCAGTTTACGACGGTTGGTTTTGGTGGCGTAACCGGCCAGATCGACTTTGGCGATTTTGCCGTTTTCAAAGGCAAAAAGTAAATAGCCCCGGTAATCATCGGTGGCCACCAAATAAATAATCTTCTCATCCGCTTCCAACTGAAGCAGGTTGGTTAAATACTCTCCCAGACTACTGGCTTTGTGATCATTAATATCATATATTTTCAGCTTATAAACCGTGTGTTTATTGGAAAAAAGCAGTAAGTCGGCCTTGTTATGGGTCTCCAACTCCTGAATAATCCGGTCATCATCTTTCAGTTTCTGCTCCGGGTTCGCCCGCAACGAGGTCAATGGAACTTTTTTTAAATAATTATGTTCCGTGAGGAAGATTTTCAGGTTATAATCTTCAATTAAGTGCTCGGTAGTGATCTCTTCGATATGTTCCTCCCCGATGAGCTCAGTCCGGCGGGGTTGGCCGTACTTTTTGGCAATCTCCCCCAACTGCTTGATAATTAATTGTTTGATCTTGCTTTCGTCGGCGTGAAGTTCGTTGAGGGCGGCAATCTCCTGCTTAAGTCCGGCAATTTCACCGGTCCGGTTCAGGATATATTCTTTATTCAAATTGCGCAATTTAATCTCGGCGATAAACTCCGCCTGGATTTGGTCAATGGCGAAACCTTGCATCAGGTTGGGAATGACCGCCGTCTCCTGCTCGGTCTCGCGGATGATCTTGATGGCCCGGTCGATATCCAGTAAAATCTTTTCCAACCCTTTTAATAGATGAAGTTTCTCGGACTTTTTCCGGATGTCGAACATGGTTTGCCGTTTGATACAATCAATCCGGAAGCAGGTCCATTCGTTTAAAATATCCCGGACGCCTAAAACTTTCGGCCGGCCATGAATTAGAATATTAAAATTACAGCTAAATGAATCCTGCAGCGGAGTCAACTTGAACAGTTTATTCATCAACGGCTCGGGTTCCGTGTTTTTTCGGAGATCCAAGGTGATTTTCAGCCCATTAAGATCGGTTTCATCGCGGACATCAACGATCTCTTTGATTTTACCGTTTTTAACCAACTCGATGAGGGCGTCGATGATGGCTTCCGCAGTGGTGGTATAGGGGATCTGATAGATCTCCAGGCAATTGTTGGCTTGATCGAAACGGTATTTGGCCCGCAGTTTAAAACTGCCCCGTCCGGTTTCGTAAATCTCCCGGATATCCCGCTCATTATAAATCAATTGGCCGGCGGAAGCAAAATCCGGGGCTTTGAGATATGGGACCAGATCGGTTTCGGGGTTCTGCAAGTAGGCAACGGTGGTCTCGCAAACCTCTTGCAGGTTAAAACTGCAGATGTTACTGGCCATGCCTACGGCAATACCCTGGTTGGCGTTGACCAGGATATTGGGAAAAGTCGCCGGTAAAAGCGTGGGTTCTTTCAAGGTGCCGTCATAGTTGTCCACGAAGTCGACCGTATCTTTCTCCAGATCCTTGAATAATTCCTCACAGATCTTGTCCAGCTTGGCTTCGGTATACCGGGGAGCGGCGAAATGCATATCCCGCGAGTATTGTTTCCCAAAGTTGCCTTTGGAATCGATAAACGGCAGCAGCAAGGCATCATTACCCCGGGTTAAACGGACCATGGTTTCATAAATGGCCATATCGCCGTGGGGATTTAGTTTCATGGTCTGGCCCACGATATTGGCGGACTTGGTCCGGCCTCCCGATAAAAGCCCCATCTTGTACATTGTGAAGAGCAATTTACGGTGGGCTGGTTTAAATCCGTCAATCTCCGGAATCGCCCGCGATACAATGACGCTCATGGCATAAGGCATATAGTTTTGTTCCAAGGTATCTATAATTTTCTGTTCGATTAAATTGGACGTTCCCATCTGCAAAGCCCCCCGTTTTTATTCCTCAACTGACATCCAGCATGTCCAGATATTTATATCCGTTTTCTTCAATAAAGTCTTTTCGTCCCTGTAAATTATCCCCCAGCAATAAGTCGAAAACCTGATCGGTGCGTTCCAGATCGTCCGGCAGCACCTGAATCAAACGGCGGGTCGCCGGGTTCATGGTAGTTTGCCACATCATCTCCGGTTCATTTTCACCCAGACCTTTGGAACGCTGTATGGTGTATTTCCCTGAAATTTTGGCGACTATCGCCTGTTTTTCCTTTTCCGAGTATGCAAAATACGTATGATCCTTGGTGGTGATCTCGAACAGCGGCGATTCGGCGATATATACCTTGCCGGATTGAATCAGAGTCGGCGCCAGCCGGTACAGCATGGCCAAGATCAGGGTTCGGATCTGGAATCCGTCCACATCGGCGTCGGTGCAGATGATGATCTTATTCCAGCGCAGATTGTTCAGATCAAACGTATTTAAATCCTTGTTATGTTTTGACTTGATCTCCACACCGCAACCCAGGACTTTCAGCAGATCAACGATAATCTCGCTTTTAAAGATGCCATCGTACTCCGCCTTGAGACAATTTAAAATTTTGCCCCGCACCGGCATGATGGCTTGAAACTCCGCATCCCGTCCCATCTTACAGGAACCCAGGGCCGAATCGCCCTCCACGATATATATCTCCCGTTTGCTTAAGTCCTTGGTCCGGCAATCCACGAATTTTTTGACCCGGTTGGATATATCCACGCTGCCGGTGAGTTTCTTTTTAATATTAATCCGGGTCCGCTCCGCCGTCTCCCGGCTGCGCTTGTTGATCAGGATCTGTTCCAGAATCCGTTCACTTTCGGCCTTGTTTTCAATGAAATAAATCTCCAATTGCTGCTTGAGGAAATCGGTCATGGCTTCCTGAATGAATTTATTGGTAATCGACTTCTTGGTTTGATTCTCATAACTGGTTTCGGTGGAGAAAGAATTGGTTACCAGAATAAGACTGTCCTGAATATCGGCAAAAGTAACCTTGGCCTCATCCTTATTATATTTATTCCGGGATTTCAGACATTTATCGATCTCATACACCAAAGCGTTCTTCACCGCCTTGTCCGGCGCTCCGCCATACTCCAGGAAACTGGAATTATGGTAATATTCCAACAAATTTGTCTCATTATTAAAGCAAAAGGCGATCTGCATTTTGACCCGGTATTCGGGCTTATCCTCCCGATCCCGGCCCCGGGTTTGGGTCTGATAGGATTGAACTTCGGTAAAACCTTTATCTCCGCTGATCTCCTTGATGTAATCCACGATCCCGTTTGGGTAGCAATATTCATAGGTCTCGCCGCCGGCTTCGTCCCGAAGTTGAAATGTTAACCCGGCATTGACCACCGCTTGCTTTTTCAGCGTATTCTGATAGTATTCCAGTGGAATGGCGATATCGGTAAAGACTTTCAGATCGGGTTTCCAACGAATGACGGTTCCGGTACGCTCATATTTAAACTTCTCTTTCTTTAAACCTCCGATATTCTCCCCTTTTTCAAAGTGCAATTCAAATTTATAACCATCCCGGCAGACGGTGACATCCATATACTCGGAACTGTATTGGGTGGCGCAACTGCCAAGGCCGTTCAATCCCAGGCTGAATTCATAGTTTTCGCCGCTGTTGTTTTTGTATTTTCCGCCCGCGTAAAGTTCGCAGAAAACCAGTTCCCAGTTGTAGCGGTTTTCTTTGGGATTGAAATCCAGCGGAATACCGCGCCCCTCATCGATGACGGTAATGGACCCATCGATATGACGGACTACTTTGATCCGCTCCCCGAAACCCTCCCGGGCTTCATCGATTGAGTTCGAAAGAATTTCAAAGAAAGAGTGCTGGCAGCCTTCGATCCCATCGGAACCGAAAATAACCCCCGGCCGCAGCCGGACCCGATCCGGACCCTTAAGGCTTGAGATGCTGTTGTTATCATAGGTACTTTGTTTCGGCGCGGCCATGGTAAAAAACCACCTTTGCAGAGAATTTCGGTATTAATCATATATCGAACCTGTGTTCGTGTCAAGAGGAGTTACGGGCTTTATCGAAGTAAAAAAATGATTTGCGGTATCATTTTACCATTATCATCGTTACAATGACAATTTAATTATTTTCACTTCGCTTGGATTCTCGGTTAATTATTCTTATCCAACTTCCCGCCATAGAAAAATCCGGCGATTTCTGGAACCACCGGATTTTTTAATGACCTTTCGACATTAACTAAAAAAATCGGCTCCAAAATCAAAGCGCCGCCTTTGTTTCATTATCCGCCAAACATTCTCCCGCGTCCATGGTCAGGCTATAAAATATCAGTTTGAACGCCGTGGAGAACCCTTGTTTTATCGCAATATCAAAACCGATCCCGAACATATGCTTATATAATTCCTCAAGATCTTCTAAAAGCGCCCGGACATTCACTGGCCCGGCTTCGGTTTCGACCGTTTCAGGCAAACTGCTCAAAATTTTCATAACTGCCTCTATCCCCGTTTTCTTGGCGGCGTATTTCCGGTTGGCCTTGAAATCTATCCGGTTAATCTCATCCTCAAGCACTTCAAAAACTGCTTTTATGAATGGTTGTTGTAACATTCCCATATCCTCCCGTAAAGCAAAGTTTTTTCGTGAATCGCCTTCCATAAAACCGCCAATTAAGCCGGTAAACCCTATCTCTTGAATAAGAGAGACAATTAACAGGGTTAGGGGACAATCCCTAACCCTGCTTACACCGTACTTAACAGCTTATTTCTTAATCAAATAGTCCACAACCAGTTCAATCATAGGATTGCTAAAATCAGCCGTTGGAAAAATACAATTGAACCCAATCTCCCAGTCTCCGGTGGCAAAATCGGTCCCAAGCAAAAGAGAAGTGGATGAATTGGCATAATTGAAACCGGCGTTTGCCATCCAATTTTCACTTAATAAATATTCAGCCTGTCCCAGCGCCCCAAAGCTACCGGCACCCATGCTGTCATAGCTTACCATACCCGAAAGCGCCAAGTTTTGATTTAAGAAGGACTTACCGCGCAGATCGGCCTTCCAACTGCCCATATCATAAAAACGGTAATAAACATCGGCGGCAAGGTTTTTTACAATACCATACCGGCCCGAAACCGTAAAGTAATTGAATGAAGTATCATACATAACGCCAAGGGCCAGGTTATCATTGAGCCCGGCAACAAAAGAAGGATAAAAATAATTGCCGCCCGAAGTAAAAACGCTATCCAATTCCAGCACAAACCCCGGCGGGACGTTTACACCCAAAGCGCCGGCGGAGGCGCCGGCAGTAAATGCGCCCATCATCATAACGGTTAACAAAAGGATTATGTATTTTTTCATGGTAAATTCCCCCGTATGTTGTTTTTAATTCG
>JAEZJQ010000026.1 GCA_023436305.1 Bacillota bacterium | reverse complement strand
TTTTAGACGCGCTGGATCGCAAATAGACCAGCGAAGACCGTCCTCATGCGCAATGACTGACTTAACCGGACAGTCATTTATATTAATAAACGAGTTGGGATGTTTGATTTTGATAATGATGAGGAAGACGAATTTGAAATTCCAATCCCGAACGATAAAAAGACGGGTAAGAATATAGTACAACAATTCAGGAATATGTTGGATTAATTGAGTTTAAACACTAATTAAAACCGAATGATGAAGATTATAAAGTCGGTAAACTTAAATACGAAAAGAGCTTTTTCATCGGTTGATTTCATAGCATGTAAGAAGTATAATATGGTTAGAATGTTACTACGAGGAGTTGATATCATGCAAATTAAACCGTCCGCAACCATCCGGCAGAATTATAACGAGATTGCGGCTTTATGCAAGTCCACCGGAGAACCTGTGTATCTTACCAAAAACGGCGAGGGCGATCTTGTGGTTATGGATATCGAGGCGTTTACCCGCCGCGAAAAAATGCTGAAGTTAAGAGAAGAACTGTTGGCTGTTGAGGAAGACCGTCTGGCAGGCCGTATGGGATGTACACCGGAGGAACTGGATAAATACCTGGACAGCGTTATTGACGAGGGTGCGAAGCATGGAAAAGACGCTTCAATATAAACTTATTGTTTCCGACCGTTCCCGCCAGATGTTGGCGGGCCATGTCCGGTTTATGGCGCAAAAAAATCCTTCCACCGCCCGTAAAGTAAAAAATGAACTAATGGACTCCATTCGCTCCCTTAAAGAAATACCGGAGCGTTTTCCGTTTTTGGAGGCAGAATTTATCTCGCCCAACAAATATCATAAGATGTTCGTGGAAAAGTGGTATCTGATTTTATATCAGATTAAGGATCAAACGGTGTACGTTGACTATATCGTTGATTGCCGGCAGGATTATGGATGGCTGATACGCTGAAATAAAGTAGTACAGATGAGTGCTTTGATGCTTCGAATGCGAATGGCGTTGATATTTGGGTGAATCCACGAATACCCTCATTTTTAAAACACTGACTTCTGCTTTTACTCAAGTGGTTTCCTTATCCTGATAAAAGCCCGTCAACATCCCCAAAATCGACATATGTACCGTGAGATAATGAACCATGGAGAACGACTTTACGACTTTATTATCGAGTACGTAATTAAGCTCGAACAATGGCTGTTTCATATTTTGGTTGATGTATTTGTCAAATTCCGCCATCTTCTCCGGATAATCTTTCAATAGTTCCCCGGTCTTCTCCCGTAATTCCCCGATTTGTTCAACCTGTAAATTGTATTGGCGGATGGTATGAAAGTCTTTTACAGTGCTTTTCAGATCAGGAAAGCCGATCTCATTAAGAAAACGTACTTCCGCCCGGAACCCCTCACTAAACCGGATGATTACCAAATCCCCACTACAAGCGCCATCCGGAATTCTGCGCAGATCATTCGTAATCGTTTCAAAGAATATATTTTCCTGACTTGGGTCGCTTTTTAAGGTTTTAATGGTGTTGGTCCAGTCAATAATCATGATTTAGCGCCTCTTTTTCGACAATAAAATTTGACGTAACATATTTCGACAATTGAAAAAATTCCCCTTCACATGGTAGTCACGATCACGATAAAAAACGAATCACCGCATCCAATCCGATCCCCAATCAATAAAAAGTGTCCGCGTACAGGTTAAGTAATAAGCCAATGCAATCACCAAAAGAATCTCGGGTCTCTGGGGTTATACTTCCGGGCCGACGGCGTGAAACGTCCTGTTTCGATGCCGTGACGCCGACCTCCATGTCGGTTACAAGATTTAAAAGCCGGAATCGGGAGGTGTGTAGGGGAAGAAACAGTTACCGGGCAAGATAGTCCGGTGATCCGTCATTTTGATTTTATTGAATCGAGATATTTACGGTACCAATCTTTGCCAGAACTCCATTCCGATATGGGGTTCTTCTCCTTTAATATATCCGTGCAAAGTTTGGCTATGATCCAAGTCTCCAAGCCATCTTCTTTGCTGTCCCGGATTTTCTTAATTAAAAGGTCAAAACCCGGTTTTCCTTCTTTCACGATGCTTTGATAGACATCGTAATGCGCCGAAATATAATCGGTTGGATTGGAAGAAAGCCCTTTCTGTGATAATATAATCGCTAAACGTTTATTGATTGATGCTTCCAGGCCGCTTTCCGGACCTATCTTCGGGGTGAAGACTCCCTTACAAGCAACTATCCAAATTGCTACGGCTAGTATGCTGATAACAAGAATAAAACCAAAGAACCTGGTTCTAAACACCAATAATTCACCTTCCCAAAAGCAGAATAATCATTACAATAATTATAGTCTGTTCATATTTGATTATATCATTTCTTCACCGGAAGTGATGGAGTCAAGTTTAGGGCCCTAAAATAAATATGAACATTTTATATATTAAATGCTTGAAAGGCAATAGTCGCCCATTTTTTATAAGGAACAATAACATAAATTACCAGCTGAAAAAACAGCCGGTAATTTAAAAACGTTATACGACTTAAGGCGCCATTTATTTTCGGGCTTCCTCGACCATATTCCTGAGGTTCTCGTATTTACTTCGATTATCATTTACCCATTGACCAACACTCGTCGTACCTGCTTTTTCCGTCTCAGAAAGCGTCGCGACGGAATTATCTTTGATTAAATTCGACAATGATGGAGTATACTCCGTTTCTCCGGCGGCAATCTTGTCCATTATGTAAGGAACCGCGGCAACGCCTAATTTCGATAACGCTGCGTTTTTAGCATTATTATCTAAGGTGCCGGACGTAATGATGTCAACGTTTTCTGGGATAAATCGAAGCAGTTTGTTCCATTCATTGAGCCATTCCTTGCCGTTTGTCCAGTTACAGGTATTGTTTTTAAGATTGACTTTCGCGATCTCTTCGGCCGCAATCGCCAGGATATATTCACGCAAACCATTTTCTGCTGTTTTATCCAGTTTATCTTTAATAATCGGTAATGCATCCGGCCCTAACGCAACTATCTTTTCATAGTTGCTGTTGTCTTTAATATAATCGTAGGGGTTGGAACTCATCATTTCAGGGGATTGTTTTGCACTCATCTCGGCAACTTTATCCATAATCACATTCATATTTGAATCTATTTGGTAAGAAGTTGATGCCATTATGTTATTTATGGAAACAACAGATATAACAATGGTTAAAGCCGCAAAGACGGCTAGAAATTTGAATGCTTTATTATTCATTGAATTTTTGCCTCCCTTTCAAATTTTATTGGTAATATCTTTGCATTAAGCGCCCGTAAACGCTGCTATAATAATACGGATCCCAGGAACCATGATTAAACCGTTCCAAACTACCCCATTTCGCACGGCACCAACTTGTACCGGTCACCCGGCTAAAATGTGTTACTAAACTGGATGGCCCATATGCAAGGATATACGCATTGGTTCCGGATGTACTATAACCTAATGAGGTGAGGTAAGAATTCGCCTGGGCGAGAGTGGGATTCGAACTTCCCCATGGCCATTCCCAAACCATCGAACCAGTTGCATAACCGAGGCAGTTATAACTTGTAGTATACGTATCGCTATAAGACCATGTCCAGGATATAGCATCATAATAGCTATCCGGATAATATAGACCGAATACACTAGCACTGAACATGGCAAATAATACTACGACAATTAGAATAAATGCGGTTTTCTTCATTCTTACATCGTCCTCCTTGTAATTTTTAGTTGAAAAGATGTTGGAAAATTAAATGCTATCACGCATTATTTCGTAATCACCACCTTTATAATCGATTACATGTATTATAACATATATAAATTTAATTTCAACAATAATGAATAATAAATTATATTAAATTTTCAAACAATATAATAAATAGGCCGCCACAGTGCATTTGGCCGTATCAACGGGTGGAAGTTCAATCAATATCTCTATGGATAAAGCATTAACATTTGGCAGGAGCCAGTGGGTAACAATTCCGGTAGGCCAAGCCGTTATTTCGGATGCACTGAACTTATACATTGATACCATAATCATCGTTTGCTTCAAATCGAATCTTGGAAGGCTTGCCTGAACTAACGATATTATTAATAGAATTGTGAGGATAAATCACCGAAGCCATATTTTCACTATATTGTTTTTTAAGAATATTAGGAAAAAATTTTTTGAAAAAACCCGGTGAAGATCCCCGGATTACTTGAAATTTAAGGACTCCACGGCATTCTTTTTCAAAAGTCCAAAATATCCTTGTTATAGACTTCAAAAAAGTTTTCTGATATGATCGATCTGAAAGCGTTTGCATTGTTAGGAAGCGGCGAATCCAAAATGAGAATGGCTCCCAATGCAAGCAAAATGGATGGACAAAGTGGACGGTCTGGGAGTCTGTGCGGCTAATGGGTTTTCGGAACCTATTTTAGTATCAAGCGACATAGTCAAATACGATATATAGTGGTTTTACGTTATTAAAAAGTGTTACGCGCACAAACTCCTTGGAAAACGGTTTGAAGGGGGGGTGAAAGAATAAAACGTCGCGCGCCCGCGCGCATCAGACAATTTTAACTGTAGTTCGCGTAATCAATAAAAATTAAGGAGGAGATTATGTTGTCAAAAGTTAAGTCATTTTGGGCTTTCTTATTGGTCCTGGTGGTTCTGTTAACGATGACTATTCCGAATTGGGGTCCGGTAACACAAGCAGCAAATCAAGCTCAAATTGTTGCTGCAATGGGCGCGGGCTGGAACTTGGGAAATCAGCTTGAAGCCAATTCTAACGGTACACCCAGTGAAACAGCCTGGGGGAACCCAACGATCACACAGGCTCTCATAACAAAAGTAAAATCAGCAGGCTTTAAAACAATCCGTATTCCTGTTTCATATTTGAGTAAAATAGGATCTGCACCGAATTACACCATTGATGCCGCATGGCTGGCCAGAATTAAAGAAGTTGTTGATTATGCCTACAACCAGGGCTTGTATGTACTCATCAATATACATGGAGACGGCTATACTACAATTACAGGTTCATGGCTCTTGGTTAATTCAAGCGATCAAACTACGATTAAAGCAAAATATCAGAAAGTATGGCAACAGATTGCAACTACATTTGCAAGCTACGATGAGAAATTGATCTTTGAATCAATGAACGAAGTATTTGATGGCAATTATAGCACGCCGAATACTACATACTATGCAAACCTGAATGCCTATAATCAAATCTTTGTTGATACCGTAAGGCAAACCGGTGGGAACAACAGTACAAGATGGCTGCTGATTCCGGGCTGGAACACCAACATTGATTACACAACAGGCAACTATGGTTTTGTACTTCCTACCGATAATTACAGGTCATCTTCAATTCCGAGTTCTGAAAAAAGAATCATGATATCCGCTCATTATTACTCGCCTTGGGACTTCTGTGGTGAGGAAAACGGCAATATAACACAATGGGGAGCAACAGCTACCAACTCTGCTAAGAAATCAACCTGGGGCCAGGAAGACTATATGTTATCACAAATCAAGGCGATGTACGATAAATTCGTAACTCAAGGGTATCCCGTTGTAATTGGAGAATACGGTTCAATCGATAAAACAACTTATGATTCAACGAACAATACTTATCGTCAGGTTTTTGCAAAAACATTATGCCAATATTGCAAGCAATACGGCGCGGTACCTGTTTATTGGGATAACGGATGGAACGGACAGCATGGTTTTGGATTGTTTGACAGGAATAGCTATGCCGTAACGCAACAGGGAATCATTGATGCTATAATGAGTGGTATGGGTACGGTTATTACTCCCACTTCCACTCCAACCCCGGTTCAGGTAACTCCGACCCCGGTTCGCACCGCGACCCCAAGAGTTACCCCGACCCCGGTTCAGGTGACCCCGACTCCGGGTACCGGCAATTATGTGGTAACTTATAGTATGAATGACTGGGGTAGTGGAGCCACAGTCAGTGTTACGATCCAAAATAACACCTCCACGGCAGTCAATGGTTGGACTTTAGCCTGGACGTTCTCCGGCAATCAGACCATCACCAATCTGTGGTCCGGCAATTACACCCAGAGCGGGACCTCGGTATCGGTAAATGATGCCGGATACAACGCTAATATCCCTGCTAACGGAGGTACGACAAACTTCGGATTCAATATTAACTATAGCGGCACAAACGCGAAACCGGCCATTTTTACTTTGAATGGAGTGGCCTGCCAGGTCCAGTAATTAAAATATTACTCAAATAGAATTAAAGGGGCTGACCCCCAAAAAAGGGCGGCCCCTTTTAACGTAGAGGCGCCTTGATTTTAGCCCATCCTTCGGAATTAAGGATAGTTTTATCCATCATTTTACAATAAAATCCCGTTTTTTGAAAACTTTTAACCTGAATTATTACTAAACTAAAATTTTTTATTCGTATATAATTATCTCATATATAAAGAAAAGGAGGTTTTATTATTGAAAAAAATAACTGGTTTTATCGTTGCGCTGGTATTATTGGGAATGGTAGTTTTTATGACAAATCCCAATTCCCAGGCCGACGATACTTATCCGGGCTTTAGGGTAGTGGGGAGGTTTTTGTATGACAAGGCGGGGGAGAAGACTGTTCTAGTCGGTGTCAATAAAATGAACATCTGGACGGATATCAGCGGGACAAGTTTTCCCGAGATCGCCAAAACCGGCTCCAACGTTGTACGGATTGTCTGGACTACCAGCGGTACCGATACCCAACTGGATAAGGTGATTTATAATTGCCGGGCCAATCATATGATTCCCATGGTCGAACTTCACGACGCAACCGGCGAATGGTCGAAACTTTCCACGTGCGTCGATTATTGGGTCAAACCGGAGACTGTAGCCGTAATCCAGAGGCATCAGGAATATTTGCTGGTCAATATCGCCAATGAATGTGGCCAGACCGTGGCGGATGCCGATTTCCGGTCCGGCTATGAAACCGCGATCAAACGGATGCGTGCTGCCGGAATTCATGTTCCGATAATCATCGATGCACCCAGTTACGGACAAAATATTAACAGTCTTCAAGCCAACGGACCGTATTTGATAAGTGTCGATCCCGACCAAAATCTGCTGTTTTCGGTACATATGTGGTGGCCTTATGCATGGGGACATACCGACCAGGAAGTGATTGATGAAATCAATGAATCAGTGCAGATGGGACTGCCGTTAATCGTGGGTGAATTCGGCGGAATGTGGGATGAGACCGAATCTGGAAAAATTCCTTATCAAACCATCATTAAGCAATGTACTCTCAATCAGGTCGGCTGGCTGGCCTGGGAGTGGGGTCCGGGGAATAACCCGCAGACATTTCTGGACATGACCACGGACTCAACATATGCCACTCTTAATGGTTGGGGTTTGGATGTTGCGGTAACCAACCAGTACAGTATCAAGAATACGGCGGTGCGGCCGGCATCCATTCAAAATCCGCCACCGGCGACTCCGACTCCGGTTCCCACTCCTGCGGGAAACATCGCCATGAATAAAACGGTTACGGTTTCGTCGATAGAAGGTACTGCAAACTCCGGTGAATATGCGGTAGATGGAAGCATGGATACCCGATGGGCCTCCGTCTCCGGGTCTGATCCGCAGTGGATCTGTATCGATCTGGGGCAAACTTTTAATATCAACCGGGTAATTCTTTATTGGGAAGCCGCTTATGCAACTCAATATAAGATTCAGGTATCCAACGATGCCTCCAATTGGACGGATATTTACACCCAATACAATGGTACGGGGGGTACCAGCGACCTCACTGTTTCGGGAAGCGGAAGGTATGTCCGAATGTATGGCACACAACGGACTAATTATTCGTGGGGTTATTCTTTGTGGGAAATGGCGGTTTATAGCGGTGAGACGGTAACATCGACGCCGACCCCGGTGGTAACGGCAACACCTACTCCCGTAATAACCGCAACTCCGACATTGACCCCGGTTCGTACACCGACCCCGGTGGTAACCACGACTCCCGAGGTAACGGTAACACCAACCCCGGTAACAATAACACCAACCCCGGTAACTGTGACTCCGACACCGGGTGCTGGTAATTATGTAGTCACCTACAGTATGAATGATTGGGGTAGCGGAGCCACAGTCAACATAACCATCAAAAATAATACGTCCACGGCGGTGAATGGTTGGACTTTAGCCTGGACCTTCTCCGGCAATCAGACCATCACCAATCTGTGGTCCGGCAGTTACACCCAGAGCGGGACCTCGGTATCGGTGACAGACGCCGGATACAATGCAAATATTCCAGCGAATGGAGGAACGACAAACTTCGGATTCAATATTAACTATAGCGGCACAAACGCGAAACCGGCCAGCTTTACGTTGAATGGAGTAGCGTGCCAGGTCCAGTAATCAACGTTGATTTGTTGATGATTGATTTGTAAATAATAATTGAATAGTAATCAAAGTTGAAAAAATTAATTAAAAAAATTCCGGTCTCAATGATCGGAATTTTTTTGATAACGATTTTTTGATAATACTTTAATTTTTCGGCGACGAAAGCGCTTCATTCCGGAAATTTTCCCGGAAAAGGGTAGGTGTGGTTTGAAAGCTGCGTTTGAACAAACGATAAAAATACGTAAGATCATCAAAACCACAGATGACGGATATCTGTTCCACACTGATATTGGTGGTGGTGAGCAATTTTTTGGCCAGCATCATCCGGTTTTCGATAATATATTCAAATGGTGTGTTGCCCAGGATCTCCTTGAATATTCTACAAAAAAAGTTACGGCTTAGCCCGCAGCGGTCGGCCAGCATTTCCAGGGTAAATTTACCACCCAGATTATTATCGATAAATTCTTTGCAGGAAATGATTTTTTCATAATTATTGCGGATAGAGCGTTTCTCAAGGGCCGTTGAATTATCACTTAATTCAGTATCAATGACATCCATAATATTTAATAAATTGGCTTTCATGTAAGGCTGATTGGCTTCCTTGCCGCTTATAAAAGCCTGGACGATATTCGCGAACAATGGCTCCAATTCATTCAATTTGGAGGAATTATAACGGTCGGGTAAATGGTTAAAATAGCCTTCATCGGGCACCATTGTATTTTCATCAAATATCCAATAAGGAATTTTACTCTTGTAACAGTTTTGCCGGGAATCCTGATATACCGGATCGAAAGCAATGACATAGGAGTAATACCCGGCGATCCCTTGCGTCTCCATCCCTGGTTTCCGGAAGAAAAGGTCACCTCGCATAGTTGTGAAACGCTTACCATTGGTCACCATTTCTCCGGCCCCGCCGATAATGAGTTCAATTTCGTAAAACCGGACTGTTCGCCGGTTATAAGCCATGCCCGGCGGCCAGAAAAGAGTATGCGCGGTGGTGTGTGTGATGTCGATGATATAAGGATTCAAATCGCCGGGAGATTGAATTCGGATATTCATGATAAGTTCCTCCAAATTCTATTATAGAATATTATTTCGGATAATATAATCCAATAAAGTAGGATACTATTCTCAATTGTTTTGATTTCAATTCATAATATATAATGAATTTAAGTTAGATCGATATTACTCAATAAAATTCGTTGGTAATCTTAGATTTAGCGAAATCGATTTCGAACAAAGCGAGGTGGTTATTCAATATTTTTTAAATCCGGTTCGTCTTTATTGGACCGAATCGATTGAAATAATGGAAAAGGAGTTGGAAAGTTTCGATGAAAATGAAAAAAATGATAGTATTGCTTTTTATTACGGCCATTATTATATGTACCGCAACACCATCTTTCGCCGGAATCTCCCTGACGGATCAGGGTTTTAAAATCGGCGCCTGGCTGGGGGTACAACCCAATGCGAATGAGATCAGCAATTTTCAGACGCTCCAGCAACGCAAGCTGGATACTGTTATGACCTATATCGATTGGAATACCGAATTCAGCTCAATTCAATCCAGTATCATGGATCCTATCTATAACAACGGTTCCATTGCCATATTTACCTGGGAAGCCAATGGACTGACCACTGTGGATATCAATAACGGTAGCAAGGATGCTTATATCACGAGGATGGCCAATGCCATGAAATCATATGGCCGGGAGATCTGGATTCCGCTGATGCATGAAGCGAACGGTAACTGGTATTCTTGGGCTATCGGAGACAGCACAGTTAATACCAATGATACTTACAAAGCGGCTTATCGGCGTGTAGTTACGATTTTTCGCAATCAGGGAGCCGCCAATGTCAAGTGGATATTCAACATCAACTGTACGAATAACGGGGCCAACTCAAGCTACTTGGGGCATTATCCGGGAGATAGTTATGTAGATTATCTGGCCATCGACGGCTATAACTGGGGGACGACCCAATCCTGGGGCAGCGTATGGCAAACCTTCGATGAGATTTTCCTGACAGCGTACAACACCTTGGCTGCCATTGATAAACCTATCATTATTGATGAAATGGCATCCACCGAGATTGGAGGAGACAAGGCAGCATGGATTACCAATAGTTTCAACACTATACGAACTTCATATCCCAGAATTAAAGCGATATCATGGTTTAATCAAAACAAAGAGACGGACTGGCGGATTAATTCAAGTCAAGCGGCTTTAGGAGCTTATCGGGCAGCCATCAATGACAGTAGCACTCCAACCGCAACGCCTACTCTAGCGCCCACGGCCACGCCTGTCGCGACACCAACACCGATAGTAACCGTGACACCCACACCGGTCCAGACAGCGACACCGGCAGTAACTACGGCGCCTTCCGCGACACCGACTCCGGTTTCACAGACGGGCAACATTAAGGTTGAATTTTATAATCAAGGGACTGCCACGACCTCCAACCAGCTCTATTTGAACATCAAACTCAACAATACCGGTAGTGGCGCAATCACCTTATCGAATGTTAAAATCCGGTACTATTATACCATTGACGGCGCACAAACGCAGAATTTTTATTGTGATTATTCACCGGTGGGTTCCGGTAACGTAACCGGTACCTTCGTTACGATGAGTACCCCCAAGACCAGCGCCGATACTTATGTGGAAATCGGCTTCTCAAGCGGGGCGGGGAATTTGGTGGCCGGAGGAAATACGACGATTCAGGCCAGAATTGCCAAAAGCAACTGGACGAACTATACACAGACCAATGATTATTCCTTTAACTCCTCCGCCAACACGTATGTGGAATGGACTAAAGTGTCCGGATTTGTTTCCGGCGTGTTGCAATGGGGGACGGAGCCCTGAGGAATCATTACAGATTCAAGATTTGAAGATTACCAATGATCGATTAACGAGTATGGTATATAAAGATTTAAAGATACAGAGAGGCTGTTCCGGGTTGATTGGGGCAGCTTCTTTTTGTATGAAATGAGCGCACAAAATATGAATCTTTTTTACCATACAAAGATCACTTTTTATCCGGTATAATAAAATTATTGGATGGTTTTTTCGAAATATTGAATCCGAATCCGGCATTAACTCCAATGACATAAAAAATAAGGACTTGCCGAATCGGGATGCCGCGACACCAATACTTTACTGAGCTTGTTTGTAATTTATAACTTAAAAAGGAGCAGTGGATATGAGAAAATCATTGTATGTTACCCAAGGATTCGTTAAAAAGGCTTTTCAAAAGACAGCAATTATTATTAGTTTATTGGCCGTTTGTTTCGCTTCGCTATTTGGGCCGGTTTCTCCGGTATGGGCCGCAACAACCTATACCTGCGACAGCATGGAGCAGATCCAGGCCGCGATGAAAGCCGCTTTACCCGGTGATACCATCATCATCGCGCCGGGAATTTATAGCGGAAAAAAGGGTGCAAGCACAAGTGGTAGTGATAAGGGTCATTTTTATGCGGGAAATAGCGGGACAGCTTCGGCGCATATTATTATGAAAAGCCAGGATCCGGCTAACCCGGCTGTTTTAAAAGGTGTAGCGTATAATTACGGATATGTGTTATATGTCACCGGTGATTATTGGGAGTTTAAGGATTTGAAGGTCGAGTTCGGCCAGAAAGGAATCATGGTGGATAACGGCAATAACAACTTGATTTATAATTGTGAGGTCGGAGATATTGGCGATGAGGCCGTGCATTTTCGTGATGGAAGCAGTAACAACACCATTGAGCTTAGTAAAGTTTATGATACGGGCAAAAACCAGCCTCAATACGGTGAAGGAATTTATGTGGGTTCATATTACGGCGCCTGGGGACAATACCAAAAGGAATGCGATAACAATCGAATCGCTCATTGTATGATTGGACCGGGAGTTACCGCGGAGCATATCGATATTAAAGAAGGGACCATTGGTGCGATTGTTGAGTATTGTACTTTCAACGGAACTGGCATAAGTGGGCAAAACTACGCCGATAGTTTTATCGACGCCAAAGGGAATAACGCCGTCATCCGTTACAATACCGGGTATCGGAACAATAACACCTATATTGTGGATGCTTTCCAGGTCCATAATGTATATGATGGCTGGGGGCTGAATAACGATTTTAATCATAATACGGTTTATCTTGATACCGCCGTACCTTATGTGGTGAACAACGCTGGGGGAGTAGCCACGGCATCCGATAATGAAAGAATCCCGGATGGAAATATGTATTATAATGTTAATTTGCCGGTGATTACACCATTGCCCGGTTTAACTCCAACTCCGGTATGTACTGTGACGCCGTTGGTAACAACTACGCCAACACCAACACCATCCCCAATCCATACCGCCACACCCGCAGTTACTGCAACACCTGTAACTACTGCAACTCCTGAAATAACAGCAACACCGGTTCCAGCCGCTGGAAGTATCAAGGTGCAGTTATATAATCAAAGCACCACCGCAACTACCAATCAGATTTATTTGAATATTAAACTGGAGAATACCACCACCAGTGGCATCACTTTATCGAATGTGAAAATCCGTTATTACTATACGATTGATGGCGTCAAACCGCAGGCATTCTATTGCGATTATTCGCCCGTAGGCGCCGGTAATGTCACCGGTACCTTTACGGCCATCACAGCCCTTAAAACCGGCGCCGATACTTATGTAGAAATCGGATTCACCAACGCCGCAGGCAGTTTGGCGGCGGGAGGCAATACTACAATTCAAGCCCGGATAGCCAAGAACGATTGGACCGACTATACCCAGACCAATGATTACAGCTTTAATCCTTTGGCAACGAATTACGTTGATTGGATCAAGGTGACCGGGTATAATTCCGAAGTATTGCAATGGGGTGTGGAACCCTAAAAAAAGTAATGCAACTGCGGCTTGTATATGTTAGAATAACAATATAATAACATTTTTAGATAACATAATTACATTTGTTACCTATCGTGATCTACAGGCGTTTTGAAGAGGATTATACTGGGAAATGCTGTTATTTCACCGATTTGGGAGATGGTGATGCATTGCAGCAGGATTTACCCAAATTTTATCATCAAGCTACCAAAATGGCGCTAAAAAAGGCCCCGCTGTGGATCGCGCGCGCGAGTTCATAGCCGGGCCAATCCGGATGCAAATGGTCATGATGGGAACACTCAAGCGAAAGGAGGGATGCATCAAAATCTTCATTTTTGCAAACGCTTTTAAATGCAATGGATTTACGGTTTGAAATCAATAGTTGTTTTATGAAATGAGTAGTAACAGGGAAATGGTCACTATGACAAGCTAACATCAACACAGATGTGTACGCAACCCAAATATTACAATATTGAAAGGAGATAATTTTTTAATGAAAAGCAATAACATAAGAAAATTATTATTTTTAGCCGTGTTTGTTTTGGTGTCGGCGGCCTTAATTATCAATTTTAACATGAAAAGCCTTGTTGCGGCCAATGGCTTCTACATCAGCGGCGGAAATCTGTACGATGCCAATGGTAATCAATTTGTTATAAGAGGCGTCTCCCATGCGCACTGCTGGTACACAGACAAAACTACACAAGCCCTTGCAGACATCAAGTCCGTCAAAGCCAACGCCGTGCGTGTGGTGTGTTCCAACGGTCGTGAAGGCTGGACCGTAACAACCGCAGCGGATCTCACCAACATTATCAATCAATGTAAAGCAAACAAACTGATTTGTATTCCGGAACTGCACGATACCACGGGTTACGGGGAAGCCGGCGCTGCTACTTCCCTTCAAGCGGCGGCAAGTTACTGGAACAGCGTGAAAAGCGCTTTGGTTGGCCAGGAAAAATATGTAATTATTAATATCGGTAATGAACCATACGGGAATAACAATTACGCAAACTGGGTAAATGATACCAAGGCTGCCATTCAGACGATGAGAAACAATGGGTTTACCCATACGCTCATGGTCGATGCTCCAAACTGGGGACAGGATTGGGCTTTCGTCATGAGAGACAATGCTCAGGCTATACTTGACGCAGACACTCTCGACAACACGATTTTATCGGTCCATATGTATGGTGTATTCGACACTGCAGCCGAGATCACCAGCTACATCTCCACCTTCAAATCCAATAACTGGCCGCTTGTCGTGGGCGAGTTCGGCTATAATCACTCCGACGGAAACCCGGATGAAGACACGATTATGTCCGCGACCCAAGCGAACAACATTGGATGGATGGCCTGGTCCTGGTGTGGCAACGGCGGCGGCGTGGAATACCTCGATATGGTTAACAGTTGGAACGTAAACAGCCCCTCCACCTGGGGGACCAGAGTATTCACCGGCGCTAACGGTCTGAGCTCGACCTCAAAAGAATGCTCGATATTCAGTGGCACGACACCAGTACCCGGTACTCCGACCCCGGTTCGGACTCCGACTCCCGTGGTAACCGCGACTCCGACCCCGGTTCGGACTCCGACTCCCGTGGTAACCGCGACTCCGACTCCGGGCGCCGGAAATTATGTAGTAACCTATAGTATGAACGACTGGGGTAGCGGGGCTACAGTCAACATAACGATTAAAAATAATACGTCCACGGCGGTTAATGGTTGGACTTTAGCCTGGACCTTCTCCGGTAACCAAACGATTACCAATCTGTGGAGCGGCAGTTATACTCAGAGCGGGACTTCGGTATCGGTGAAAGACGCCGGATACAACGCGAGTATCCCGGCAAACGGTGGAACGACAAACTTCGGGTTCAATATCAACTATAGTGGCACAAACGCGATACCTTCCAGCTTTACGTTGAATGGAGCGGCTTGCCAGGTCCAGTAATCAAACAATAGAGATTTAGCTGTAAGTCGATGTATAGCGCTAAGAACAAAGCCAGGGAATTAATCAGAAAAAGCTTAAACGGCGGGATGTCGTTTAAGCTTTTTGATTTCGCTCATCACTTTTTAGTGCTTCATTCCGGAAATTTTCCCGAAATAGTGTAGGTGTGGTATGACAGTACCGTTTAAATAAGCGATAAAAGTAAGTGAGATCATCAAAACCACAGATCACGGATATCTGTTCTACATTGATATTGGTGGTGGTGAGCAGTTTCTTGGCCAGTACCATCCGGTTTTCGTTAATATATTCAAATGGCGAGTTCCCCAGGATCTCTTTAAATATCTTGCAAAAAAAGTTGGGGCTTAGTCCGCACTGATCGGCAAGCGCCGCCAGGGTAAATTTACTACCCAGGTTATTATCAATGGATTCTTTGCATGCGATGATCTTTTCATAATTATTGCGAATGGTCCGCTTCCCGTGAGTCTCCGTATTATCACTCAATTCACCAAGGATGATTTCAAAAATATTCAATAGATTCACTTTCATATAAGGCTGATTATTCTCCTTGCTGCTTGCAAAAGCCTGTACGATATTACCAAAGAGCGGTTCCAATTCATTCAATTTGGCGGTATTATAGCGGTCGGGGAATTGATCAAAATAACCCTCATCAGGTATTGATGTATTATCATCAAATATCCAATAAGGAATTTTACTTTTATAACAATTCTGCCGTGAATCGTGATATACCGGATCAAAGGCGATGACATACGAATAATATCCGGCGATCCCTTGCGTCTCCATCCAGGGTTTCCGGAAGAAAAGGTCACCGCGCATGGTTTTAAAATGCTTACCATCGGTCATCATCTCCCCGGCTCCGCCGATAATTAGTTCAATTTCATAAAACCGGACCGTTCTCCGGTTATAAGCCATCCCCGGCGGCCAGAAAAGAGTATGGGCGGTGATATGCGTGATATCGATGATATAAGGATTCAAATTGCCAAGAGATTGAATTCGGGTATTCATGATAAGTTCCTCCACATTTTATTATACAATACTTTTTCGGATAATATAATCCATAAGAAAAGAGTAAGAATATCAATTGTTAATAATTTAACTCAAGGTATATAATGGAATAGGGCGTTTCGATATTACTTATTTATAATCTAATTTAAAATATGCGGGAAAGTTGATATTAAGGCATAAACACTGTATTTTTATGAAATGTCTGTGTTTACTTCGATGTTATAATATATCCATTTTCATATTACCATATCAGCGATTTTCTGTTTGCACATTTCCATGTTTTAACGCTGGAGTAATATACAAAACATAATTTAAAAAAAATAAAGGTGGTGATCTACAACTGATAGCTTTTTCGAAGGTTAATATATCATATTTGGAGGTTTTTAATAATGAAACGGACTAAATTGATACTTTTGTTTATTGTTTTGGGAGTTATGGTATCAACTACAATCCTTTTTACTGGGAGTGCTTTTTCAATGGATACTTCAGCAAATGTTTTACAGATCAAGTCGGATTTTGAGAATGGTATAACGGGATGGAATGCTAAAGGTAACGAAAAGCTTGAAGTTAATTCTGAAATCGCTAATTCCGGAAAATGCAGTATGAAGGTAATAGGACGGACCCAGTTTTGGGAAGGCCCTGAAATAAATTTAACCGACAAACTTGTAAAAACGGAGAAATACAATGTATCAGCATGGGTATACCAGGATAGCGGCGCTCCCCATGATATACGAATAACCGCATATAATCCGGATACTTCCAGTACAAATCCATATGATAGTAAATTTTACGTTTGTGTTCAAAATGCAAAAGTAGAAAGTGGAAAATGGACAAAGATACAAGGAACATTTACTTTTGACTACAAAGGTGAATGTCAAAAATCCACTTTATATATTGAGTCACCGGATACCGGTTATAATTTCTATGTAGATGATGTAACCATTACCGGCGTCGCCAATATAGAGAAAATAAGTATTGAAAATGATATTCCCTCAATTTGCGAAGCCTATAAAGACTACTTTTCTATCGGTGTCGCAGTTCCGAGTTCGGCTTTGGATGATGCCGACATGAGGGATTTAATCAAGAAACATTTCAATAGTATTACAGCAGAATGGGAAATGAAACTTGGTCCTATCTGGAAAAGTGAAAACAACCTTGACTTTACAAGAAGTGATAAATACGTGGATTTTATCACTACAAACCATATGAGATTAAGGGGTCACTGTCTAATTTGGCATATTGAACAACCGGACTGGATTTTCAAAGATTCAACCAATCCTGCCAAACAAGTTTCCAAGGACGTTTTGATCCAGAGAATGAAAAAATATATTACTACGATTGTTGGCAGGTATAAAGGTAAGATCCAATGTTGGGATGTTGTTAATGAGGCGATTGATACGACTCAACCCAATAATCTTCGGAATACAAAATGGCTTGAGATAATTGGGCCTGAATATTTGGAACTTGCTTTTAAGTTTGCCCATGAAGCCGATCCTGCGGCAAAACTGTTTTACAATGACTATGATACTGAAAATCCAATTAAGCGGCAAGCTATATATGATATGGTCAAAGGCCTTAAGGATAAAGGTGTTCCCGTTGATGGTATCGGTAGCCAGGGACATATATCATTAAATCAACCTCCGGTTAAAAACATTGAGGAGACAGTGAAAAAGTTTTCCGAACTTGGCGTTGAAGTTGAAATTACTGAACTCGATGTCTCATTATATAATAGCGCAAATCAAACGACAATACCCAAAGAAGTCTTAATTGCTCAGGGTTACCGGTATCAGCAGCTTATGGAAATGTTTAAACGATATAAAAATGTGGTCACTGGGATAACATTTTGGGGACTCAAGGATGATATGTCCTGGCTTTCAATCGGAAGGAAAGATGCACCGCTATTGTTTGATAAGAAGTTCAAGGCAAAATACGCTTACTGGGGCATGGTTGATCCTACAAAGCTCCCGGTTCAGATTAAAACCTATGAAGCAGCGGATATAAAGCCTGTTTATAACTCAAAAACCGAACTACCTTGGGATATCCTCGGTCAAGAAACTATCACCGGTCCGGACGGCAAACTGGTGGGAAGTTTTAAATCCTTTTATGACGCAAAAAATATTTATCTTTGGATCAATGTTAATGATTCTGTAAAAAGTAAGGATTCAGTGGACGTTTTTATTGATTGGAAAAATGAAAAAGGAGGTTCTTCGGCAAGCGTTGACCATGCGTATAATTTTAAATGGTCGGGAATTAGCACAAAGAGTGGTATTAAATGTTCCATCGGGAAAACTACCGAAGGGCCGGTAATGGAGGTATCAATTCCGATTAACCGGCAAAAACTCAACGCTGATAACCTGGTAGGTATTGATATTAGAGTCAATCATGGAACCCAATCCGTTAGCTGGAATGACCCGACCAACAATCAAGCTAAAAACGCATCCAATTATGGAGTATTAAAACTCGGTAAAGGTCCGGAATATGCCGAAGTTGTATATGGTACTCCTGTTATCGATGGAGAAACGGATTCAATCTGGGAAAAGGCAAATACAATCAGTACCAGGGTGGTTAGTGGTACGGATAATGTTGCCAGTGGAAAATTTAAAATTATGTGGGACAAAAATTATCTTTACATTTATGGTGAGATAAAAGATCCGTTACTTAGTGCAATAAGTTCAAATCCCTGGGAACAGGATTCGGTGGAATTCTTTGTTGACCAGAATTATCATAGAACTTCGTCTTACGAAGATGATGACGCACAATACCGGGTGAATTACAAGAATGAAAAAACTTTTGGAAGTGTTATTGTGGCTGATTTCAAAACCAATGTTACGGTAGTTTCCGGAGGATATGTTGTAGAAGCTGCAATTCCACTTAATAAAGTGCCGGGTAAGAAAGGCAACCTTATCGGGTTTGACATTCAGATCAATGATGATAACGGAAAAGGTGTCAGGACAGGGCAAAGTAATTGGAATGACACAACTGGAACCGGCTGGCAATCAACGGCCGTATTTGGAGTGTTAAGACTTAAATAAGTTTTCATAACCTATTTAATATTTACTTAAAAATGGTATCGTAGAAATATAATCATCAACCAAAGATTACACTTTAGAGGAGCATGCATGCATCAAGCCAAGTGTGTTATTGAAAAAGATTATTCAATCGCCGATACTGATCCCCGTCTGTTTGGATCGTTTATTGAACATTTGGGCCGGGCTGTTTATACCGGGATTTATGAACCAGGTCATCCTACCGCCGATGAACAAGGATTTCGAAAAGATGTTTTGGAAGTAGTCCGGCAATTGAAGGTACCGATCATCCGTTATCCCGGAGGAAATTTTGTTTCAGGCTATAATTGGATGGAATCGGTCCGGTTGCAGGACGCCCGAAACGGTTGGATCTGGCTTGGAGATCAATTGAAACGAATGAAATTGGAATTGATGAGTTTGTCGATTGGTGTAAAAAAGCCGGTTCACAAGTAATGGAGGCAGTTAACCTTGGCACGGGAACATCCGCTGACGCTGGTAACTTGGTGGAATATGTTTAGCGCAGTTAGTGAATGCAATTGCTCCGATATATACACGGCCTGGCGGGGCAGTAATCAAGCAAACCATTTTTTACCCATTTCAACAAATGTCACAGTATGGTAGAGGCAATGTATTAAAGCCATTACTAACTTGCCCCAAATATGATTCCAAAGTTTACGGTGAAGTGCCGGTGTTGCAAATGGCAGTGGTTTTAAATCAGGAGATGGATGAGATCAGTGTTTTTATCTTAAATTGCGATCAAGAAGATATTGAGATCTCTATGGATTTTAGGTCATTTTGCTTTATCAAGCCGATTGAACATATGGTTTTGTACGGAGAGGATCTTTCCGCATCCAATAGTTTTGAAGAACCTGAGAAGGTAAAGCCCAAAAGTGCCGGTTTGCCGGGTTATAATGCAACGATATTTCCAGTTGTTTTACCGAAACTTTCCTGGAATATGTTGCGGTTTTCGACAGTTTAAAACAAGAACTATACTTCGGGTTAAGACGTCCGTAATGCACCGGAAAGTTGGATTATCCGGTGGCGCAGGTAATTCCGGCAGCCGGGGTCAATAATACTTTCCAAAGAACAATATATGTAAAAGCAATTTATCAGAAAGCTTAAACAGCGAATGGTGTTTAAGCTTTTTGATTTCCCTTTGAATTATACAATCCTTACCGTAAAGCTATTGATATAATTTTATAGTTATTTTCCGAATAATATAATCCAATGGAAAAGAATATTATTCTCAATAGTTTCAATTTCAATTGATTGCATATAATGAATTGCGATAAATCATATTACTTAATGTGATTCCATGGGTAATCCAAGATTGCGGATTAATTCAAGTCAAGCGGCATTGGACGCTTATCAGGCAGCCATCAGCGACAGTGTCACCCCAACTGCAACACCTACCCTGTGCCCACGGCCACACCTACCATGACACCGACATCGATAGTAACTGTAACACCAACACCGGTCCAGACCGCTAATCCCTCAAGCGAACAACATTGGCTGGATGGCCTGGTCCCAGAGTGGCAACGGCGGTGGTGTGGAATACCTCGATATGGTTAACAGTTGGAACGTAAGCAGCCCCTCCACCTGGGGAACCAGAGTATTCACCGGCGCTAACGGTCTGAGCTCGACCTCAAAAGAATGCTCGATATTCAGTGGCACGACACCAGTACCCGGTACTCCGACCCCGGTTCGGACTGCGACTCCCGTGGTAACCGCCACTCCGACCCCGGTTCAGACTCCGACTCCCGTAGTAACCGCGACTCCGACTCCGGGCGCTGGAAATTATGGAGTAACCTATAGTATGAACGACTGGGGTAGCGGGGCTACAGTCAACATAACGATTAAAAATAATACGTCCACGGCGGTTAATGGTTGGACTTTAGTCTGGACCTTCTCCGGTAACCAAACGATCACCAATCTGTGGAGCGGCAGTTATACTCAGAGCGGGACTTCAGTATCGGTGAAAGACGCCGGATATAACGCGAGTATCCCGGCAAACGGTGGAACGACAAACTTCGGGTTCAATATCAACTATAGTGGCACAAACGCGATACCTTCCAGCTTTACGTTGAATGGAGCGGCTTGCCAGGTTCAGTAGTCGGAATTGAACTGTTGGGCCCATTTGTCGGTAATCCTTGCCATATTTTCAAGGTAATAAGAATTAAATTCAAAAATCCGGTCATTTCGGCCGGATTTTTTGATACCGATTTAAAACATACGTTTGATTTCTTCATGATAACACTGGTAGGTATTTTTGCTAAACAGGCAACGCCTTCCGCAAAATTACGGCATTCTCACACAACCAAATTTTTTCTATTGACAAATGAATAGTGTTAAGAATATAATAAAAACGTAATCGAAACGATTGCGCAAACGATTAAATGAAAGTTGGAATGCCTCGTGAGTAAAAATACATCAAACATTACAATTGCAGATATTTCTCGTATCGCCGGGGTATCGACATCTACGGTTTCACATGTGATTAATGGAACCAGACATGTCAATACCGATACGAAGAACAAAGTTTTAAAAGCAATCGAACAAACAGGTTACACCCAAAATTTTGTTGCAAAATCTTTAAAGAAATCAAAAACGAAAACAATCGGTTTGATTGTCTCAGATTTTAGTAATCCATTTTTTATTGAGGTGATCAATGGGATTGAATATGAGGCATACAGGAAGGGGTACACTCTTATTTTAAGCGATTCGAATGATGATGTCCAAAGAGAATTTGAAATGGTGCGAAATTTTTATGAGAGACGAATTGATGGATTGATATTATCTCCAACTACTTTTTCCGAAAACAAAACCGTTCCGTTTTTGCGGAAGATCGATTTACCAACCGTGTTGATCGACAGATTCTTGAATATTGATTGTGATTGGGTTGGAATTGAGAATATTAATTCGACGAAATTACTTGTAAACCATTTGGTAAAACTAGGGCATCAAAGAATTGCGATAGTGGTTGGCTTAAGAGGGATAAATACGACCGAAGAACGTATTTCCGGCTTTAAAGCCGCGCTAATGGAGGCAGGTATACAGTACGATAATTGCATCATATATGGTGATTCCAGAAGCAAACCCGCTGAAAAAAATGTAATGGAATTTTTCCATAATGTGGAGTACCAACCGACAGCTTTAGTCGTTGCCAACAATTTGATGGTTTTAGGAACAATGCGGGCATTAAAACAATTGAATTTGTATGTTCCGAAAGACATTGCGCTGGTTTCTTTTGATGACTTCGAGTGGTCTGATTTGTTTCATCCAAGGCTTACTACAATCGCGCAACCATGTTTTGAAATTGGTGTAAAAGCTGCTGAGATTACCATAAACCGAATTGAAAACGTATTAACACCCCAGCCCCAACGAATATGTTTTGAACCTACATTAATAGTCAGAGATTCCTGCGGATCAAATTTGAAAGGAGAATAAGTATGGATAAAGCTCATTCAAAAGAACGTTGGCCTGTAATTGATACCCACTTTCATATTGGTGTTAATCTAATCAACACCTTTGTGGCGGAAACCGAGTTGATTCCTTTTTTGGATAAACACGGCATTGACATTCAGGTTGTATTTCAAGTCAATGAAGGATTTCAACATAGGACGCCCTCATGGAACCCGTATGTTGGCAATGACTATATCGCCAAAATTCAAAGTATGTTTCCGGATAGAGTCATTGGCTTGGCTACAATCAATCCTTGGTTGCAAGCACCTAAAACATATAATTACCCCCCGCAAAACTATGGCAAAAAAATGGATTTACCCATTAAAAACGAAGCGCTGGAAGAACTCGACCGATGTATACTCGAATTGGGCCTACGCGGCTTGAAAATGCATCCTTTAGAACACAACTATGAAATAAACAATCCCACCGTAGTTTATCCGCTGCTGCAACGCTTAAGTGAATTACAAAAAATAAGTGGCAAAAAGCTGTTTATTGTGGTTCATGGCGCGGGCGATTCGGTAAACAATACCGCTACAGCCATTGCTGAAACAGCCAAGGCATTTCCGGATTTGCTCTTTTTGATGGCGCATGCTGGATTTATCTGGTGTTATGGTACCGTCAGTTCTGTTTCAATCGCGGTTCCTAATTTGATGTTGGATCTGACTTTGACAGTTGGACCCTATTGTGTAAAGGAGGCTTATGATGCCTGTGGGGCGACGAAATTTACAATTGGAACGGACGGGCCATTTGATTTGCCGCAAATTAAAGACCCGATTGTCCGCGCCCTGGTGGGAGACGATGATGAAGGGTGGCAATTGATAATGGGGGGCAATCTTGCGAAGTACCTGGGTATACCTAAAATCAAAGTTGAATAATTGCATAGGCTGGAGGCTGTTAATATATGGGTAAAGTGAATACTTTAGAATTAAAGGATGTGACAGTTGATTTTTGTTCGCTGAGCGGGGGGCGTTTTAGGGCAATCGATAATATTTCTTTGTCAATTGAAAATGGCGAACTCGTCTCTGTTGTCGGTCGTTCCGGCTGTGGTAAAACCACGTTGTTAAACATCATTGCGGGACTTGTCAAACCGACAAGCGGAACTATCGAGTTGAATGGCAAGAGGATAGAAAAACCAGGCAGAGACCGGGGTGTTGTATTTCAGGCTGATGCTGTTTTTTTGTGGAAACGTGTTGCGCAGAATATTGATTTTGCATTGCGTCTTGGTGGAACGCCAAAAGTAGAGCGGCCTATATCCATAATGAAATATCTTAAGTTGGTTAAGCTCGATAACTTTACTAATTTCTACCCTAAGGAGCTTTCCGGAGGGATGCGAAAAAGATTGGCCATTGCAATGGTTTTAGCGAATAGACCAGAGTTATTATTGATGGATGAACCGTTTGGGCCCCTTGACTATGCAACGAAAATTGAACTTCAAATGGAATTGGAATCCATCAGACAGGAAACGCCGATTACAACGTTTTTTGTAACCCATGATGTCGAAGAGGCTACTTATGTTGCGGATAGGGTGATTGTAATGGATAAAGGTAAAATTATCGACGAGGTTAAAGTGGATATACCAAGGCCGAGAACACTTGAGTCCAGAAAAAAGAAAGACTTTCTCGATATAAGCGGATATTTACTAAACCGATTGATTGCATTAAGCGATGTTAAGGCTGAGGTGTAGAAAATGAAAGCCAAATCATCCCAATTAATTCGTAAAATTATAGCATTAATCGCCATACTGGCAGCTTGGGAATTAGCGGCGCTGGCGACATCGAGCGTAGGGGGAACGGCCGCCAGTTTGGTGCCGACATGGGAACATGTTTTAACTGTTGATCTTCCGGGTTTTGCGACATTTCAAAGCGGTATATTGACGAATACAGCCTCCGACTATACGGTTGCCTTATTTGTCTTAGTAAAGCATTCGGCCATTACCATCGGGAGGGTTCTTTTAGGCCTTATTATCGGGGCCGTTTTAGGCACCGGGATGGGTGTTGTTATCAGTCTCAATAAAATTGTCAGAAGAATCATTTATCCTACAATAAGAGTTATTCGAAATGTCCCGATATTGGCCTTGGTCGCCCTTTTCCTGGTTTGGTTCGGCGGTAATGAAAAAGGTACCATCTTATATATTGTGTTCGCTCTCTGGGTTATTTATTGCACCAGTACAATAGAAGCGACTGCAACCGTTGATTCCACGAAGATTGCATTTGCCCGGACGCTTGGGGCCAGCAACAAGGAAATATTTTTTGATGTGACAATTCCCATGATTGTTCCCAATATTATGGACGCAACAAAGGTTGCTTTAGGCGTAGCGTGGGCGGTAGCTTTGGGTTCCGAATTATTGGCTGCGCAAAGTGGATTAGGCCGGTTGATGATCATTTCGCAAACTTATCTTAATACCGGAAGAATGCTTGTTATCCTTATTTTGTTTGTAATTCTCACTTTGATTTTTAGCGGCCTGGTTACGTTGTTGTCCAAACGGGTTTTACGATGGATGCCTTGATTTAAATGGTAAAAGACCAATGGAATTATAAGTATTGTATAATCGTTTGCGCAAACGTTTCGATATGAATGTTACATTGGAGGATTTATTGGTCGATCGGAGGGGATTTTAAAATTTTATTAAAGAAGGAGGAATATAAAAAACAGAATAGTTTTACAAATGACATGTTTTTAATGTTGAAAAATGTAAAAACGTGGAGGTAAATGCAATGAAAAAGAATAATATCGTGCGAATCACCTGCGTATTAGTTTTTGTGGCATGTATGGCAATTGTATTTACAGGTTCAGCATTCAACGTTTCCAATACAAACAATAGTAAAGAAGCATATGGAAAAATACCGGAAGTCAAAGTTAAATTCGCAATGGAACCTTATCCCGACCATACGGATGGAATTATCGCCGTGAAAAAGGGTTGGTTCAAAGAAGTAGGTATCGACCTTAAATGGTCAATGGTAGATGCAGACAAGGTTTCGTCAGTACTGGTGGCTGGAACAGCCGATATTGCATCAGCCGGCCCTTCGTTGTTGATACCATCCATGAAACAAATGAAATTTCAAAATTTTGTTATGGGCGGACTGTTTCAGGGTTACGCGATAATGGCGCAGCCTGATAAAGGTTATAAGAGCTTCTCGGAGTTTACAGCCAAAGGGCTTTCTCCCGCGGAGGCGATTAAGGCGGTAATGAATCAAATGAAGGGAAAAGTTTTCGCCTATCCCCCGGAAGCAGCCATTAAACCATTTATCGATCTTTGTTTTAGCAAGGGCGACATGTCACTGGGTGATGTTGTCAGCGAAGTACAGCAGGATTCAAACGCAATTGCACTCATGCTGGCAAAAAGGGCCGATTTCCAGGTGGGCGGAGTTCCTAGCAGGATAACACTCCAAGGCAAGGGAATGAAACCAATTATTAGTTCGGCCGAATTGTTAAGAGCCGCAAAACCTACTTCGGATTCCGAGGATATTCGTAGTATCAGCCATAATGGTTGGACGACTACAAAGGCATATGCGGACAAGAATCTGGATACTTTACTGAGAATGGCTTCAGTTCGGTTCCGGTTGAATCAATTTATGAAAGAGCACCGCGCCGAGGCAATATCAATTCACATACCGTTTTTAAATCAGCAATCCGGAAGCAATTTTTCCACGAAAGAAGGCATGGTCATTTATAGCTCTTTAATCCCGGTATCATCCTTTGAAGAGCAAAAGGTATGGTTTGAAGACAAGAATGATCCAACATACTGGAGATATGAGCTTGAATCCGTAATTAAATTATATGAATCGCAAGATATGTTTGCGAAAGGCCAGTTCAAGGGTGAAGACATTAGCATGGCTCCTGCTATTTATGCGAAGATGAAAGAACTGAAAGGTAAAGCCGAACAAAATTTGTCGAAACTTCAATCAGCTACGGGTCAAACGGCAAAACTGCGCAATCTGGCAAGACATCATTATAATATATTCAATTATCTCGATGCCGCGAGATTTTCTGAGCAGGCCATGCAAATTAAAAAGTAATATAGTATCTTATCCTATATTGATGCTTGAGTGGAATAGTCAATAAGCGGAAGCAGCCGGCTATACCAAAAAGTATTGGGAAGCCGGTCATTCCAAAATCTTTGGGAATATGTGTCGTCTTTCCATGAAAGTACAGCTTCCTTTTCACAAATTAAGGGGATACAGCCATGAAAAATAATATAAAAATTCAATCTTCACGGATAATGAATTATATTTATCCGATTATCGGATTTATTTTGTTCATAATAATATGGGCTCTGGTAAGCTGCTTTCTCGGTAATACCCGTATGCCGTCACCGTGGCTTGTTGTAAATAGATTCTTTGAAACGGCTGTTTACAGTCCCGAGATTCGTTTCCAGGGAGCAGGGTCAAATGGTTTTTTACCCCATGTATTTTTCACAATGGTTCGCTATATAGTCGGAACAATGTCCGGCATGGTTCTTGCGTTTATATCATTGCTTTTTGTCGCCCGGTGGAGTACATTTCGGGATATGTTTGTACCAATCATCAACATACTAAGAGCGATTCCCCCGCTTGGTTTGGCTCCGTTTTTTTTGCTTTGGTTTGGTACCACTCCTTATGCCATCATAGGTATCGTAGTTTTTTATTCTTTTGTGATGGTGTTTGTTCCAGGCGTAGAAGCCATTATACGAATCGACCCGGTGCAAGTCAACTTTGCGAAAACACTTGGCGCTAAAAAAACCAACATTACGTTGGAAGTTGTCATGCCTTCGATTCTTCCGGCACTAGCGGGGCCGGTCAAAGTGGCTTTCAATTGGTCGTGGGGGTTGGTAATCGTCGGCGAACTATTGGGAGCAAGAAGCGGTATTGGCCGGATATTATCGGCTTTTGTTGCACTGACCGCAACGGATCTTGTCGTTGTGGGAATAATATGGATACTTTTGTTGGCCGTGATATCCGAAAAAATTGTCGAATTAATTGTTAAAGAAACTTTAAAGTGGGCAGTGAGTGAGTCAAATGAAAAAATATGACGTTGTAACAATGGGTGAAGCCCTTATTGATTTTGTCCCGAAAGAGGATTCAATTTCCGGCACATATAAGGCAACGGTCGGTGGTGCTCCGTTCAATGTGGCAGTCAGTGTATCCAAATTGGTCGGAAAGGTAGCGATGATTGCCAGAGTCGGCCGGGATCCTCTCGGTGATTATGTAGAAAGCGCATTGGAAAAAGCCGGAGTCGATTGCTCGTTTGTACAGCATGATAACGAAAAGCTTACTCCCGTGACAATCGTATTGCCGAAAACCACCGATATGATGCGTTATATTATCTATCGAAACAATGGTTCCGACAGTGTATTGGATTTTAATGAAATTCCTTCCGAACTTTTTTCAAACATGCATATTTTTCATATTGGAATCCTGTTAATGGCTTCGGGGATTTCCGCAGAAACTACGCGAAAGGCGGTGGCGGCTGCCAAAAACGGTAACGCATTGGTTTCGATGGATGTGAATCTTCGTCCCGGAGTCTGGAAAAGCAAGGAAGAAATGATCGAAGCATCATGGGAACTTATTCCGTGTGCCGACATCATTAAAATGACCCAGGAAGAAGCGAAGGAGCTTAATTTTAATCCCAAAGTGGAAGCTCAAAAGAATAAAATCATTTTGATTACGGATGGGCAGAATGACGCGTACCTGTATCATAATGATTTGGTTATCGCTGAGCCTGTGCCCCAAGTGGAGGTTGTCGATGTAACCGGTGCAGGGGATTCGTTTATGGCGGCTTTTTTGTATGCATATCTTGTATTCATTAAAAAAGGAAACGGTATTACAAAAGACCAATTGGAAAAATGCTTGAAAGTGGCGGTTTATGCAGGTTCGCTAACCGTTCAAAAATACGGAGCTTGTGAAAGCTATCCATCCAAAGATCAACTGAATTTACTTTAAGGTGATATTAATGAATATTAAAATATTAACAGATACTGTACAAATTGGCAACACCGTTGCTTCAATCATTGCTTCAAAAATCCACACCAATCCGTTCTGTATATTGGGACTTGCCACGGGGTCCACACCTATAGAAACATATCGGGCGCTTGTCAGGATGTATAAAGAGAATAAAGTCGATTTCTCAAAGGTGACCACGTTTAACCTGGATGAATATGTTGGCCTTCCGCCAGAGCATGAACAAAGCTTCGCGTATTTTATGAAACAGAATTTATTTGATCACGTGAATATTAAAACTGAAAATATCCATTTGTTTTCCGGTACGGCAAATAACCTGAAAGAACATTGTGAACAATATGATGCGCTCATCGCCAAAGCCGGAGGTATAGATATTCAGCTATTAGGGTTAGGTAACAATGGGCACATTGCGTTTAATGAGCCTGGCGAAAAATTATCCGGAAATTCATATGTAGTAGAACTGAAGAAGGAAACGATCGAGGCCAATCAGAGATTTTTCAAATCCGTTGACGATGTTCCAAAACGTGCCTTTACGATGGGAATCGGCATGATTTTAAAGGCAAAGAAAATAATTCTGATTGCCACCGGGATCAACAAAGCGCAGGCTATTTTTCATATGATTAAAGGCCCAGTCACTCCCCGGTGCCCGGCGTCTATTCTTCAAACATTTTCAGATATTACGGTTTTTCTTGATGAGCCAACAGCGGCATATATTAACGATAAATTTGGAAGCCTGAATGATTAGATAACCGAAGATTATAATTTGATGAAGGAATGGCGGAAACCATAACATACTTTTACCTTGATCTTAGTGAAAGGAATGGTTATCGAAGTGGAAAAGATTAGAATCAACAAAAACTTGGAACTTTCTCGAATTGTACATGGTTATTGGAGAATGGCAGATTGGAATATGTCAACGAAAGAAATTTTAAATCTAGTGGAAGATTGTTTGGAACTAGGAATAACAACCGTTGATCATGCGGATATCTATGGAGACTATACTTGTGAAAGCTTGTTTGGTGAAGTATTGGCATTAAAGCCTAAGTTAAGGAGCATGCTGAAAATTATCACAAAATGCGGAGTCAAGTTGATTTCCCAAAATCATCCGGAAAATAAAATAAGATATTATGATACAAGTAAAGCCCATATCATTCAATCCGTCGAAAATTCTCTACGAAACCTTAAAACTGATTACATCGACATCTTGTTAATTCACAGACCGGATCCTTTTATCAATCCGGAGGAAGTTGCCGATGCTTTTAATATACTAAGGACTCAAGGGAAAGTTTTAAACTTTGGCGTATCCAATTTTAAGCCTTTTCAGTTTAATATGTTAAGTTCATATTTGAATTTCCCTCTTATAACCAATCAAATTGAAATTTCACCGGTTTACTTAAATCATTTTGAAATTGGAACCATTGATCAATGTCAAGAGAAGAGGATTTCTCCAATGGCTTGGTCACCGCTGGCAGGGGGACGGTTATTTATAGCCCATGACGAAAGAACCAAGCGAGTGCGTAATACACTTGAAAAGATAAGAGGTGAGGTAGGCGCGGGTTCAACAGAGCAAATAGCATATGCCTGGATATTGAATCATCCTGCAAAAATCATCCCTATAGTTGGTTCCAAGAACATTGAAAGAATAAAACTTGCAGTTAAGTCCATGAGCATTAAACTTGCAAGGCAACAATGGTTTGAAATATGGCAGAGTTCGATTGGCAGGGAGGTTGATTGAGTTCAATATATTTTCAGCCTGAAAACCGGATCATCAAATGTGCTCACATTGACCGTAAGGCTGCCCAAGGCCATTAAAATATTGTATTGAGGGCTTTTAAAGGCCCTCTTTTTTGTTTTTGCGCATCATTTATATCCATTATAAAAACTGCAGTCGTCTTCCCAAGGAGCCATCCCCCAAAAAGCGGTTAATCATCATTCCCTATTTCAAAGCAGAAAGTGATTTATAAATGACCAAACAATTCAGTATATTTTCATAATGGCATTGACAAAGCAACGATTGAATTGTTACATTTAGATTAATAAATCAAACAATGATTTTGCCTGTAATTGATAAACGAAAGGAGGTTCATCATTCATTTCCCGGTTTTGATCAATAATTTTAACGTCTAAACAACAATTCAATTGGAGGATGTGAAAAATGGGATTCAAACAGTTTACAAAACTACAAAAACACAAGTACATCATAATTCTTTCATTGTTAATGGTTACCTTAACAATTGGATTGACATTCATTGCTCTTCCCGAGGCCAAAGCCGCTTCCTATAATTACGGTGAAGCATTACAAAAAGCGGTTTATTTCTATGAATGCCAGATTTCCGGTCCTAAACCCGGCTGGAGCCGGGTGGAATGGCGCGGAGATTCCTGCATGAACGACGCGGTATTCGGCGGTTGGATGGATGCCGGCGATTATACGAAGTTTGGGTTGCCTATGGCATACTCCGCTTCCATGCTGGGTTGGGCGGTTTATGAGTACCGGGACGCTTTTACCAGCTCGGGCCAGATGGTTCATTTAAAAAACAACTTAAAATTTATCCTGGATTACTTTGTGAAATGTGACCGGGGAGACAGTCTGGTCTACCAGATGGGCGACGGTAATTACTCCTGGAATGGACCGGTAGAATGCCTGGAGAAAATATTCCCGAAGCGTCCCAGCTATAGTTGCAACGCTTCCTGCGTTACAGCCCAGACGGCGGCGGCTTTAGCCATCGGGTACCTGGTTTTGGGAGATGCCGGTTATCTGACCCACGCCAAAAGTCTGTTCAATCTGGCGGATTCGGTGCGTAGCGATGCCACCTACACTGCGGCCAATGGCTTCTATAATTCCTGGAGCGGTTTCTGGGATGAACTGATGTGGGCCGCCATCTGGCTTTATGTGGCCACCAACGACAGCGTATATCTGGCCAAGGCTGAATCGTACCTGCCGAATTTGAATAAAGAACCCAATACCAACGAATATGAATACAAATGGGCCCATGGCTGGGATGATTCTCACGTGGGGGCATTTTTGCTTCTGGCCCGGATCACCGGGAAAGCGGAATATCACCACTTTATGCAGATGCATCTGGACTACTGGACCGTAGGGTATAACGGGGAAAGGATCACATATACCGCGGACGGCCTGGCTTGGCTTGATTCTTGGGGTCCGCTCCGTTACGCAACCACTCAGGCTTTTGTGGCTTTTGTCTATGCGGATTCCCTGACGGATACGGCGTTAAAGCAGCGTTACCAGAACTTTGCGGTTCAGCAAGTCAACTACGCCTTGGGTGACAATTCCCGAAGCAGCAGTTATGTAGTGGGGTTCGGCAACAACGCTCCGAAACGTCCGAACCACCGGACAGCCCATGGTTCCTGGTGCAATAACCCGCTAATTCCGCCGGATCACCGCCATATTTTATATGGCGCTTTGGTGGGAAGCCCTAACAGTAGTGGCGGCTACTTCGACCATGAAGTTGCCTGCGATTATAACGCCGGATTTGTGGGAGCTTTAGCCAAAATGTATAATCTGTATGGCGGTACGCCCCTAAGCACTTTTCCGGCCCCGGAAACCAGAACTGATGAGTTTTCCGTGGAAGTATTGGGTTCTTCGGACAGCGGTTCAACGGATGTCTGTATTAATGCCGTGAACCGTTCCGGCTGGCCGGCCCGGATGGTGAAAAGCCTGTCGTACAATTATTATGTAGATCTCTCCGAATTGTTTGAAGCCGGTTATTCTATCGGTGATGTCAAGGTGAGTACTGGTTACCAGGAAGTTCCAGTAGAGGTTTCGCCGCTTATCCAATGGAGCGGGACTGTTTATTATGTAAAAGTTACTTTCGCCGACGGAACGGATGTCTGGCCCGGCGGAGAGATAGAACACTCCCGTGAGGTTCAGCTTCAGTTCACGGCTCCGGTTTGGGACACCGCCAATGATTATTCGGCCACCGGGATGACGGGCACTTCATCGAAAACCCAATATATCACCATGTACGACGGCGCTATATTGATTTGGGGGATTGAACCATACGAAAACGGGCAGACTCCGACCCCAACCATACAACCCACCGCCACACCTGTGGTAACACCGACTCCGGCTCCCACCGCGACCCCAAGCCCGGTTCCCACGGCTACTCCCCTTCCGGCCGTTGATAGTATTATGGTGCAATGCTATAATCAAAACACCGCCGCCATGACCAATCAGATTTATTTGAACATCCGTTTGATCAATAACGGTATTAACGTTATCCCTTTATCAAAGGTAAAAATCCGGTATTATTATACCATTGATGGCGCCAAACCGCAGAATTTCTCGTGTGATTGGTCATCTACCGGCAGCGGCAACGTTACCGGCACCTTTGTGACCATCCCGGCGCCCAAAACCAGCGCCGATACGTTCTTGGAAATCGGATTTACCAGTGGTGCGGGAAGTTTGGCGATAGGCGGCAATGCCATGATTCAAGCACGGATTTTCAAGAACGACTGGAGCAACTATGATCAGACCAATGATTACAGCTTTAATCCTTTGGCTACGACTTACGTTGATTGGACCAAGGTATCCGGGTATGTGCTAAAATGGGGGACGGAACCTTAATTATTACAGATTATAGATTACAGATTGCAGAATTAAGAGATATAGGATTGCGTGAGACTGCTTCAGGTTTGTTGGGGCAGTCTCGTTCTTTTATTAATCTTTAGGGTTTTATCGCCAGGTTAAGGGATTCACAGGTTTTTAGATTTTTCGATGGTTAATTAACAATATGTAAAATTATGATTTTCAGCGTAAAGAGAGATTGACAATTTAACAATCAAGAATTAGAATAAAAAGGAAGTCGTTAATGAAATTGTTAACGTTATTAACGTTGGTATTTTAACTTGATATGGGCAAGTAACATTCAAAAAACGGTGAAATTGAGAACTTGACAAATGTTGCGAACCTGATTCGGCCCGTATTTCCGTTTTTAACAAAAAAAAATATCGAATTATCAAAGTTGGGTGGTGGTTGCCGCGAAATGGACGATGGTAGTGGTAAATTGAAACAAACGAAACAAAAGTTTACGCATGAAATGGGCCAATACTTCGATAATTATGGAGCCAATGATATTATGGGGCGGATTTTCGCGCTGCTCATCTTCGCGGCCAAACCACTTTCCCTGACGGAGATTGCCAAAGAGCTTCAAATTTCCAAAGCCGCGGTAAGCATTAATATCCGGACTTTAAAAATGAGCGGTTTGGTTGAAAAAGCCACTGTTCCCGGAGATCGCAGCGATTATTACCGTTTGGACTCCAATTACGGTCATGGGGTTTACTCCGGAATGATGAAAAAGGTTCAGGAAGGTATGGAGTTGCTGGAGCGAACCATAACCACTCTGAAAGATATCCATAGTCCGGAAGCCACCGGGGACACGGAACTTGTCCAATACCGGTTAACCGCGTTAAAGGAACTTTTTGAATCCCATTGTCAAATGATTACCGAACTTCAAAAGCATTGGTCCGCAAAAAAACAATAAACTCCCCGCCACAATTTTTACACCCTTGGTAGCATTACAATGAACCATTGAATAGCAAAACGCATGCGCGCGCGAAATAACTCACTTCCGTACTTGGTACTGGAGCTTACTTGATGTATGCGTTCTTTGGATTTACACCATGGAATACCAATGGTTTTATTGTTTTCGATGGGAGTGTAATCCATGATTGATAATGATTATTTTTTCCGCTTCGGGGAGTAACTCCGGGAAAGATTACAAATTAGGGGGTAATCATGATGAATGTTGTTACTGCGAAAGCCGTAATAAAGAATTACAGCCATGGCCAGATGGAAGTTCCAGCCTTACGGGGCATTGATTTAGCAATTGAACAAGGGGAGTTTACTTCCCTGGCCGGGCCGTCCGGTTCGGGAAAGACCACTTTTTTAAATCTCATCGGTTGTCTTGATCAGGTCACTTCCGGCCAATTGCTGATAGACGGAACCGAGGCGTCGGCGCTCTCACAGTTGGAGAAAGCCGCCTTGCGCCGTGAAAAAATCGGCTTTATTTTCCAGACTTATAACTTGATCCCGGTACTTACCGCCTATGAGAATGTGGAGTTGCCGCTGGTTTTATTACAAAAATATTCGGAAGGCGAGATTAAGGAACGGGTTTTTAAAATCCTGGCCGAGGTCGGTTTGAAGGGTATGGAAGGCCGGCGCCCCGCGGACCTTTCCGGGGGACAACAACAGCGGGTGGCCATCGCCCGGGCATTGGTGAAGGACGCCCGGATCGTACTGGCGGATGAACCCACCGCCAACCTGGATTCGGATAATTCCATCGCCATCCTGGAATTGATGAAGGAGTTAAACGCCAGCAAAAACGTGACCTTTTTATTCTCCACCCACGACCAACTGGTCATGAAATACGCGCGGCGGCTGATTACCATGCGTGACGGCAAGATTGTCGGCGATGAAAGGAGGTAGCGCCAATGTTTAAATTCTACCTTAATTTAGCCGCGAAAAACTTGTGGCGCCATAAACGGCGTACTGTTTTAACCGCCCTGGCCATTGCGGTGGGAGTATTTTATTATATTTTTCTCGATTCCATGCTGGCCGGGATGTATCGTGACGGAGTCAATAATATTATTGACTTTCAGACCGGACATATCCAGGTGGTTTCAAGCTCCCGTCAAAAAAGTGATGATGACGCCGGCAACTTAAAAAATTTGTTGGCGGATGGGAAAGCATGGGTGGCTCATTTGGACAAAGTCACCGGAGTGGCCGAAGCCACCGGCAGAATTGAATTTTCGGGATCCGTTCTGAACGGAGTTGATGAATTACCGGTTTTGGCGGTAGGTATCATTCCGGAGACCGATTCGAATGTATTTCAGACGGCACAATTTATCAAAACCGGCCGTTGGCTTCGGGACAATGAAAACGGAGTCGTTTTGGGGCAGCGGATTGCCGAGTTGTTGGATTTGAAGACCGGGGATACGGTGGTTTTGCGTACCCAGACGAAACAATTATCATTCCAAGCGGTGGATCTGGCCGTCGTGGGAACTGTGGCCACGTCCAACCCGGAGATTAATTCCAACCAGATCTTTATCCCGCTTAATTTGGCGCAAACCATTTTGGGAACTGGAGATGCCTTAACCCGGATTTATCTGCGGGCCGAATCGCCCGGAAAAATAACGGAGACCATGCGGGGGATTGAAAAAATCGGCGTACCGGGAGTTCATTTCAAATTACAGACCTGGGAGGAAGCGGCGGCTGACTATTTGGCGTATATGAAAGGCGAACGCGCTTCCGATACCGTCTTTTTGTTGATAGTTTTTATCATTTCGGTGATAGGCATTGTGAATACCATCCTGTTGGCTTCGCTTGAGCGAGTCCGGGAGATTGGAATCCTGAAAGCCATGGGAATGGTTGATAAAGAGATTGTGCGTTTGTTTGTATACGAGGGCCTGGGGCTGGGTGTGCTGGGTGGTATCATCGGATTGTTTATGGGTATTGCCGGGAATCTTTATCTGGTGAATACCGGAATTGATATCAGCGCCATGTATGGAAACATGGATATCGGTTTCCCCATTTCCAACAGGATTCACGGTGAATGGAATTGGACGGTTATGTTGATCACATTGATTTGCGGGCTGTTAATCTCTTACTTGGCCAGTTTCTTCCCGGCCCGGAAAGCAGCCAAACTCGATCCGGTGGAGGGATTGCGCCGTATTTAAATCAGATTCACGGGATTTCAAGCATTCACAGGATTAATGGAATTCAAATCCACTGGAATCGGATTTTGGAATTAAGGGATCTGAACCGTTAAAACAATGATCATTAGTAGAATCAACGATTGATATGCTTATAAAGGAGGTAAGGCCAATGCTTTACTTGCTGAAAATGGCGTTAAAAAATATCAGCCGGCACCGGGGGCGGACTATTTTAAGTTTGCTCGCGATTTTGGCGGGGGTGTTTGCCATTATTTTCACCCAGGGTTTTGCGGAAGGGGCCATTGAAAATATGGTGAATTTAAATGTTAACTTGAATTCGGGCCATCTGCGGCTGATTAACCCCGAGTATGAAACGAAAGAGCGGTTGCTCTCTTTAGGATATCCCATTGGGGAGGGGGAGCGCAGCTATACGGAGATTGTAGCCGAACTGCAAAAACAACCGGGGGTGAAGGTGGCATCAGGGCGAATCCGTTTCGGGATGTATCTGGTCTCCGGGGAAGAACGCCAGAGCGCTTTGGGAATGGGTCTGGATTTTAGGGCCGAGGACCAGGTTACCAAACTTAGCCGGTATCTAAAGGGGGAAAATGCCGGAAGGATGCCGGAACCCGGCAAGCAGGAGATGGTTTTGGGCCGGAAGATGATGAATAAGATGGGGCTGAAAGTTGGAGATAAAGTGAATGCGCTTTTTGGCACCTCCTTCGGCTCATTTAATATCGCCACTTTTAAAGTAGTGGGATGTTTAAGCAGCGGCGTAAAATTGGTGGATGAGGGAATAGCCTATATACCGTTGGATAAGGCTATGTCGCTACTGGAGTTTGAAGATGCCGTAACCGAGATTATCGTGTTCGGTGACCATATCAACCGGACACCCCAATTGCTTAAAACGGTGAAATCCTTTAATCAAAAAGAAAATTTGAATCTTAAGGCCATTCCTTGGGATGCCTATAACGAATTCATAGCGATGCTTCCCAAATACCGGTCGATTATGTTGATTGTCTATATTTTTATTGCCTTGTTGGCTTCTTTCGTGGTGTTTAACACCCTGACGATGGTGGTGGCCGAACGGACCCGGGAGATTGGAATGCTTACCGCCCTGGGATTCACCGCCAGGTCCATTAAAAAGCTTTTTCTATGGGAAGGAAGCATTTTGGCGGTTATAGGGAGCGCGGCCGGGGCGGTTTGCGGAGGTCTCGCCAATTATGTTTTCTCTATCTACGGCATTGACTTTTCCGAACAGATGCGGGCGGTTGGCCAGGACTTCCTAATGTCGCCGGTGATCTATACCAAGTTCAGTTTTGGCGATTTGTTTTACGGATTGCTGATTGGTACCATTGTAACCATAATCGCCGCCTATTTACCAGCCCGACGGGCCGCGCTTTTGAAACCGACGGAAGCCTTGCGGACGATTTAACAAGTTGTGAGTTTAGAGTTAAAAGTTACGAGTACCGAGTCGCGAGTTTCAATTATGAGTTTGAAAACATTAGGATTGTAACTTTTCACCGTGAAATGACTTTATAGGGGAGGTATTGATAAATGTTTCGCAAGAATTTTAGTTTGATATTGGGATTGTTGGCTATAGTGGTCTCGTTGATTGGGAATGCGTTTATTTTGGCGGAGGGGTTGTCGGCGCAGGAGATTATCGCCGGGGTTGATCGGAATCATAAATATCAGTCAGCTTACTCGGAGGCCCGGATGGAGATTGCCATCGGACGGCGTAAGGTGACCAAGAGTTTACGTATTTGGAGTGAAGGGAATGACAAGGCGTTTGCCGAGTTTACCGATAAGCGGGACCGGAGCCGTATTTTAAAAATCAAGGATGATTTATGGCTGTTTTCTCCAACCGCCGAGAGCGAAGTGAAACTTTCGGGTGAAATGTTAAAGCAAGGAATGGCCGGGAGTGATTTTTCCTATCAGGATGCGCTGGAGAGTGAGCATTTGCTGGAGCTTTATACGGCTAGTTTAACGGGAGAGGAGTTTTTAGGCGGCCGGTCCTGTTACGTGCTGGAATTAGTCGCCAAGGATAATGTTGAGGTGAGTTATTACAAACGGAAAATGTGGGTGGATAAGGAGCGTTTCATCGAGCTTAAGGAAGAATTGTTTGCGCCCAGTGGCAAGTTGCTGAAGGTCTCGGTCATCGAGAAGGTGGAGCGGTTTGGTGAACGGTATTACCCGACGATTGTGGTGATGGAGGATAAGTTACGAAAGAATTCCAATACCCGGTTTATCATCGACAAGATCCAGTTTAACGTGGCTGTCCCGGTGGGGACGTTTACGAGGCAGAGGCTGACGGGACGATGATCTTCAAGAGTCGAGATCCTCTCCAGCTCCCCTTTAAAAGGCTAATCATTACCCATATCTTGGGGAGATGACGAAATATTATGAAGGTTATTCTGTCCGCCGCGGGAGCGCGTCCTTTGGACACGACACCCGCACGGCTAAGTGTTTTAGTCGTACTATTCGTGTGATTCGTGGTTCGTTAGAGATTTTCGTAATCGTTCATTTTCATTCCCGGTTGTGCCTTCCAGGCATGGACGATTAATATGTTTGATTGGTTAATATGGATATTTGGTTTTTGAGTGAGAGGGGGAAAAGCTATGATCCGAAAATGGGGATTTTTTACTTTGGTTTTTCTATTGCTCTGTTCAACCCCGGCCTTCGGCGAAGTAAAAGTCGATTGGGAATCTACGGTTTCCGGGAGCAATTTTATCGCGGATCAGGGACTTTCGTGGGATACGGGGTTTCGATTGAACGGAGACTGGGCGTTTGGAGAAAAGTTCACCTTTTTTCTCCGGGATAAACTTACGATTAATTCATTGACCAGGGAATGGACCGGCGCTTTGGACCGGTGTTATCTCCGCTACGAATCCGGTTCCTTCCGGGCCAACCTGGGACGGCAGGCGGTGAGTTGGGGAATCGGCTGGTTCTTCCGGCCGACGGATTTGATTACGCCGATTACGCCGCTGGCTCAGGAAGATACCAGGCCCGGGAAGGATATGGCGGTGTTGCGGTGGTCCACTTCACCGCTGACGGCTGTTGATATTATCGCCGGGGATAGGGTTTATGCGGCGCGTGGGGAATGGCGCTGGAGGGATACCAATATCCGGATTATGGGAGTATCCCAATACCAAGCTCAAGCGTTACCGCTTCCCAAAACCGTGAACAACCTGGGTTGGGATGTGCAAGGGGGGCTGGCCGGGTTGTATACGGAAGGGAAGTTTGCCTGGGATGAAAGCTCTTTTGCGGATGGAAAAACCACGGCGCTGGTGGGATGGCGTAAAATGATCGGGTCCGACCGGCAGTTGTTTGTGGAATATTTGCGGAATCATGATCCGCTGTATTCCGGCCAAAATTACCTGGCCACCGGGTTACAGATCCCTTTGGATGAGTTGACTTCGTTCAGTATTACCGGGATTGCCAATCTGGATGATGGGGGTATCGTATTGGACGGGATCGCGGATCTGCAACTGAGCGATAACCTTGATTTGAGGGGAATGATTGCGGTATTCGCGGGACAGGATACCAGCGAGTTTATAACGAAGACTGGCGGAGCTCGGTGGAATGTGCTGGTGCAGATGAAGTATTATTTTTGATATTTTTATGTTTGATGCAAGTGAATATAAGAGCGTTAAAAAGCCTATAGACCGAAGAATATGGCATTTCGGCAATTATTCGAATGAAATGAAAAAAATTCCTCAATGATCTCGATGGGGGAATTTTTTTTAGGAATTAATATCCTAATTATCTTTTCTTGACATTAAAATCAATGTTGATATAATTTTGTAAAAGATAGTATAACAATTCAAGACAAATTTTTTGGTTATGATGGCAAATTTATATTTTCTTAGGCGCTAAATTACATCTAAAGGAGATGCTGCATTTTATGAGATACCATTCAAGAAAACCGAAGATAGTTTGCATCATCTTTTTAACTGCGCTTTTCTCCTTTTCTGTCCCTTTATTCCGCGGTGTTTCAGTAAACTCCGACACGACCGGAGTACTTGCCGCAAACACCGTTGATCAAATGAAATCCGCCGTCTCTCCGTTGAACGTAAAAAGTTTTGGCGTCAGGGGTGATGGAATGACCGATGATTCAGCCGGTATCCAAAAGGCTTTCGACAGTATCAAGGACAATGGGACCATCTACTTTCCCAAAGGGACCTATATCATTAAAAAGACGGTGGTAATCCCTTCTTATATCCGAATTATTGGCGAGAGCAAACGTTCCACCGTTTTATTGTATAAAGGAACCGATAAAGCATTTGTCTCCGGCGTGCGATCCGGCGGGAAATATGGTACCGGATCATACCATATCACCATTGAAGATATAACAATTCAAGGGAATGATACCGGCGCCGGGTTATATGTCACCTCCCGGTATTTGACCGTCAGCAATGTGGAGATTTCCCATTTCGCCGTGGGCATTGATGCCCAGTATTGCTGGACGAATAAATTTTACAACGTCTCTATCTTTTACAATACCATCGGTTTTAAAGGAGGCTCTTTTTTAAACGCCAATAGCTTTGTCAATTGTATCTTTGCCGCCGGCCAAATCGCGGTGACCTTCACCCAAGGCTGGAATATTTCCTTTACCGGCTGCCAATTCGAAGCATTTACCGGCGCTTGTTTTTCCTTTAAGGAAAGCGCCAAAAGCGCCATTTGGAATCTCTCCGTTACCGGCTGCTATTTTGAGAACAACGGGAAAAGCATCGACGCCGGGCCGAATTGTTCCTTTTACGGACTAAACTTCAGCAACAATATCGTCACCACTCACGGAGCCGAATTGGCAATTAACGTTGACAACGCTAACGGTTACGGGAAGAACACCGGCCTGGTGGAGAACAATACCTTTATCCGGGATAATAACGGCGCCATGGAGTCATTCGTTCGCTTAAACGGCCCGGCCTATATCATGTTCCGGGCCAATCAGGGGTATGCGGCTCCGGGGAATGTACCCATCTCCATATTGGATGAGACGACACGGAATACCAATACGACTTTTATTGAAACGAATGTGGCGGATGGAAACCGGCTTAAGGCTACGGGGACGGGAGTTTTTGACAAGGGGGTTGTCATCGGCGCAAGTCCCCCGGTTGCCATTGACCCGGGATTAATCATCTATGAGAATGGAAAACTTAAACTATACCTGGATTCCTCGAACTCCGAGATTCTCCAGACCGTCAAAGCCGGAACCAGTTCAAACCGGCCCGCCGATCCGCCCCTTGGAACAATGTATTTCGATACGACGCTGAACCGGCCAATCTGGTGGAACGGGAAAGAATGGGTGGATGCGGACGGGAAGAGAAGGCATTAGCCGGTAATCTCCCATAGATTGGGCAAATTTCCGCCCATTTTTACTCCAATATCATCCGTTTCACGATTTTAAATAAATCCCTTCGAATCGTCCTCGTGAAATTAGCTTTTTACGCAGCCATAATTTTCCAAAATCATAGTCAAAATCAATCACTTGGTAAATATGTCCTTCATTGAAAAGTGGAGGACCGATTACTCTATTTTGCCGTTTAGACCAAAGCTTTAAAAAAGTTCCTTTCATTTTGATTCCGATATTATCCATCCCTATATACCGCAGAAATAACTCGGATATACCTTGATTTCTGGCAGGATCTTTAATTTGAAAACAAATTTCTTCTCCAAATACCATTTTGTCCTCCTGGGAAATTAGGATTTATAATATTTTACTAAAAGAAACCGGTTAAGAAGATATTCGATTCGAATGAAAATCAAGCTCTAAAGAAATAATATGCCAGGAAGCACTATATTGCAGACAATATAATAATAACAACCGGCTCAGGACTTTGTCAGAAAATATTAAAAGCGAGCGCTATGACATAAACCGGCGAAAATAAAGGGAATATATTTGGAGGTCATCGATTGAATATTACTTGGAGAAAAAAAATTCTATTCATTTTGCTTATGGTTATTTTGCCCGTTTTACCCCTTGCTGCACATTCCACTGTAGATACAAGCAAAGCCATACCGGAAGCCAATCACCCCCTCGGCCATCCGGCCCGGGGTTTATTTATTTGGGAAAACGATGAAGAGTTCTTGAAACATTGCGCCGAATGCAAAATCACGGTTCGAATGGCGGCTTTTCAAACTACACTACCCGATCCCTTGCCCGGCGAGGAATATAATGTGGGGTTAGCAGCAAGAATGCTTGCGGGAACGTTAATCCAACCGGGACAAGTCTTCTCGATGAACGAGACCCTTGGAGTAAGAACCAGGGAAAAAGGTTTTCGCGAAGGCCCGGCATATTCGGGAGGCCGGATCATCCGGGTAACCGGCGGCGGGATTTGTAAAATATCGACCACGCTTTATAATGTGGCTATCTTGGCAAACCTGGAAATCATCGAACGCAGACCCCATGGGATGCTGGTGCCTTATGTTCCGCCAGGACAGGATGCCACGGTTTCATACGGTACGATTGACCTTAAATTCAGGAACAATACCGGTAGTCCGGTTTTAATTTGGGCGGAAAAAGTGGGAAACACTCTTTATATGGCCTTTTACGGTTGTATCCGGCCTCCGGAAGTGGTCTGGCATCACCAGGACTTATTCCGCCGGGAGATACCGGTAATTCGCCGATACAATCCTCAGTTATCTCCTGGGGAAGAAAAAGTTGTTCAATCCGGGGCCGAAGGGGTCAGGGTCAAAAATTGGGTAACCATACACTATAAAAATGGCAAAACGGAGCTTAAGGAAATGGGGGTGGATTATTACGATCCGATGCCAAGGATAATTGAATTCGGAAAATAATTTATTCGGAGGAAGAATATTTTTGCAGACTCCATTAAGAAGAGAAAAGATTATCTTTATAATTATTATAGGGATGCTTTTTATCCTTGTAATGAATGGTTGTAGTTCGAATAAACCGGATAAAATTCCCCAGGTTAAATCGAAACCTACTCCAAATTTAAATAAAAATTCTGCCAATACTGGAGAACTCAAAGTCTCCGATCATCCTTATGGAAAACCTTTCGAAGGTATTTTGCCCTGGGAAAATAACCCTCGCTTTAAAACACGGATTGCCGGTAAAAATATGAAAATTCGTATGGGTGCTTTTCAAACCACTTTACCGGACCCGTTGCCGGGGGAGGAATCCAATGTAGCTCTCGCTGCTGATTTACTTGCGGGTATTATCGTTAAGCCGGGCGAAGTTTTTTCAATGAACCATAAAATCGGCCCTTACAGTCGGGCCAGAGGATTTCAGGATGGACCGGCTTATTACGGGGCGGAAATCATCAAAGTCACCGGGGGAGGAGTCTGTAAAATCGCTAGTACTTTATATAATGTAACAACCTTGGCGAATCTGAAAATTATCGAAAGGAATCCTCATAGCATGCCGGTTCCTTATGTTCCACCCGGGCAAGATGCGACTGTCTCTTCGAGCAATAAAGACTTTCGCTTTATGAATAACAGCAGCGGGCCAATTTTAATCTGGGCGGATACCAAGGGAAACACTTTATATATGGCGATATACGGCGGTAAACAGCCACCGAAAGTAACTTGGCGCCATAAAATTTTAAGCCGCAAACCTACCCGGACTTTTTATCGAAAAAATCGAAACTTAAGGCCTGGAGAAGAAAAAACGGTAATTCCCGGGGCGGATGGTTTGGTTGTGAAATCCTGGCTTACGATTAAATACCATGACGGACGGACTGAATATAAAAACTTAGGAGTTGATGATTATAATCCATTACCGCATGTAATCGAGAAAGGCTAATAGGCAGTCTGTATGGGGGGAAGAAAGGGGGATAATCATACAGAATTGCGCCACACTGTTTCTGTGAAGCGTTTAGTATCACTGGATGCGTTACGCGGATTGAATATGTTCTGGATCATTGGCGCTGAAAGGATCGCCGATGCCTTTTCCCAGTTGCGCTTTCCGGGAGCTCATTTTATATCCATGCAGCTGAATCATGCGAAATGGAATGGATTTACATTTTATGATCTGATCTATCCCATGTTCATCTATGTTGTAGGAGTCTCCATTGTTTTTGCCATCGGTAACCGCCGGGAACGGGGAGATGCCCCTCTTAAAACACTACAGCAAATCTTCACCCGAACTGTCTTGCTTTTCCTGGTGGGACTGTATATGAGCAATTCCGGTCTCGATCTACACGGTTGGTTAACTAATCTACGGTGGATGGGAGTGTTGCAACGGATTGCCATCTGCTATTTCGGAGCTGCTATTTTAGTGCTTTTCGTAAGACCCCAATACCAAGCGATCATAGCTGTGACTATTTTGTTAGGATATTGGCTGCTGCTTAAGTTTGTTCCAGTTCCGGGCTTTGGAGCCGGAGTATGGGATATTCCCGAAGCCAGTTTTGCTAACTATATCGACAAGCTCTTTTTACCTGGGCGTCGTTATTATCGTACCTGGGATCCCGAAGGACTATTAAGCACTTTCCCGGCGCTGGTAACCTGTCTTTTTGGCGTATTCACCGGATTCTGGCTGCGAAATGAAACTGACTTTAAAAAGAGGACGATTACCCGGGAGAAAAAGGTTGCTTGGCTGGGCATTGTTGGATTGGTACTCCTTGGATTGGGAATTTTATGGGGATTTGACTTTCCCATTAACAAAAAGATTTGGACAAGCTCATTTGTGTTGGTCACCGGTGGACTGAGCGCAATAGTAATGGCGCTTTTTTATTGGATCATCGACATTAAGGGTTATAAAAGATGGGCCTTTCCATTTGTTGTGATTGGATTGAATTCGATCTTTATTTATGTGGCCAATAATTTCCTGCCGATGAATGTTATATCCCGTTGGATGATTGGCAATGAATTATTAAATTGGTTCGGGACGGCCCGGAGTCTTAGTATTGCAATTTTGACATTTGGTATGGAATGGTTGTTGCTCTATGTCATGTATGAACGAAAATTATTTATACGGCTTTAGTATGAAAAATCCGTTATTAGTTATTGGTTATTAGTGATTCGTAAAAAGATAATAGCAAAGCTAGGTAGTTATTTTTCGTTGTCTTTTGTGCCAGTTTCTGGCATGGGAGTTAATCTAAAAAAGGGAATTAAAAAGTTTAACAAAATCAGGAGTCTGATCTTCCCTCGATAAATTAGACACAAAGTTTAGCACTTTTTCTTCGATTTTCGAAGTATTCCGGGGTCATGGTACCAATAGAGGGAATGACGACGTTTTCGGGCACAGGGATCAAAAAGCGATGAACTATATAGTTACAGTGTATTTTGACAGCCTCCATGTCTCATTCATAAACGGATATGTAAAAAAGACATAACGATATGTCTCATTCATAAACGGATATGTAAAAATGACATATCGAGGGTGTGTCAAATTTTTTGTGTTTTGTTGCTTTTTCGACTCCACGGATGGAGTCGCGCGGCGCTTCTTTTCAAGGATGAAAAAAGCGGTCGCCATCGGAAGCCTTGACCCAATTGGCAGACAGAAAGCCATGGATGGCGGCGACCCCAAAAAACCGGGATGACTGAGGAGAGTTTGAGAACCTCGGTTCTCAATCGGCGGATTCAGTCGCGATGTACACATCGCGCGGGTGGCCGACTCCACCCTTTTGTCCTGGAGGTTGCAAGGAGTGGAGGACAACGCCTCCTTGTCGACCCTCGTTTACTTTCTTCAAAGTTTTTCAAACACCAAAAATTTTACACACCCTTTAATTATTCCTTGTTTGCTCCAGAACCATTTTGTAAAAGGTTTGACGAGACTATCATGACGATTCCGAAAATATTGTCTATAGGTAATTTACTATTTCGTCTCTGTTCTCCTTTTCCCTGCAAAGAATTTCAGGTGGTTTCGAATGCCTAACTAAGATCTCTATACCCTTTAAAGCTAATCATTACCTATATCCATGAACTATAATAGAAAATTTTAATTTTTTGTCCAATTTATTTGTGGGCCATTCATCTCCTCCGCGGGGTGAAACCCCACGGCTGGGTGTATAGGCGCGCTGCTCGACGCACAAACCCCCGTAAACGGGGCTATTGGGCCTAAATAATTTACCACTTTTTTGTCAAACTATTTTTTAGCATAGCCGGCTTTAGCCGGGTTTTTAAGAAAAACACTTAGCCGTGCGGGTGTCGCGTCCAAAGGACGCACTCCCGCAGCGGACAGAATAACCTTCATAATATTTTGTCATTTCCCCAAGATCTGGGTAATAATTAGTTTTTAAAGGTCACAGGGATCAAAAAGCCATGTTCTCTAAAGTTACGAGTTGTTATTGTTATAATAAAACAAATGAGCTGTGTATAATGCTTAAACCTTCATGCGACAAAATTGGAATGAACTCTTTTTTCCCAACTTAAAAAGGATTTCCCGGGGAATGGTATAATTTATTAATCCAATCCTTATCAACTTGTTATATGAAGACTTAAATCTCTTCCGGAGACTATCCGATATGAAACTCGACCGCCTGCTCGCCATCACCATGCTTTTAATCAACCGCAACCGTATCACCGCCACAGAGTTGGCCGGATATTTCGAGGTGTCCATCCGCACCATTTACCGGGATATCGAAACCATCAATCAGGCCGGAATCCCCATTGTCGCTTACCAGGGGACCGGCGGCGGCTTTGAAGTGGCTGATAATTATAAATTGGAACGGCAATTGCTTAATTCCGAAGACCTTCAGTCCATCATGGTCGCCTTAAAAGCGGTGAACACCACCCTGGACGATCACACCGTGGTCAATGCCATTTCCAAGTTAAAAGTCTTGGCTCCCGAAACTGGGCCGGAGCTGACGGAGCAATTGATCTTGGACTTCAGTCCTTGGGGCGGCAATAAAAACCAGCCCATTAAAGTCAATTTGATTAAAAAAGCCATTGCCGAATGCCGCTTGATCACGTTTCAATACACCAATTATCAGGGAGAAACCATTCCCCGGCTGGTGGAACCCATGACCCTAATCTTAAAAGGTTTCACCTGGTATTTTTACGGTTACTGCCGGTCCAGGGAAGATTACCGGTTCTTCCGGCTTTCCCGGGTAAAAGGCCTGGCTATATCATCCGAAACCTTTATCCGCCGGGAGAATGAACCGGATATTTCATTATGGGAGAAAGAATGGAATTCGGGGCCGTTGGTCAGGATGACCCTCAAGTTTGCCCCGCGTCTCCGGGCCGTGGTGGAAGATTTTTTTGATGAAGAAAAGATAACGGTTACCGCCGATGGTGATATCATGGTCGCCACCGAGTTCCCGGATATCGAATGGACTTATCATCATATTTTAAGTTACGGAGATGGCGTGGAGGTGCTTGAACCGGAATTTTTCCGGGAAACACTTTCCCAAAAGGCCCGAAACATCCAAGAAATATACACAAAACCGGCCGGTTCGAAATATTTAGCCAAGAAATAAATGGGAGATTATCATCCCACCGCCCCCTCCTCCAAACTTAACCCTCCCACTGCCGTATCCACCCCGGCCATCACCCCCTGCGGCAATGTCCATTGTTGGTTCCCATGACCGATAGGAAACCCGTACCCCGAAGGGCAATTCAATTCCCCCAATCGCTCCTGATATACCTTGATTAAATCCGCCTCCTCCTCCCCCGCCGCCGGTATGCACCTCCCCACAATAACCGCCGCCACGCTATCCAATACACCGGCCATTGTTAGTTGGGTCAGCATCCGGTCGATCCGGTAAGCAGCCTCGCCGGTCTCTTCCAAAAACAGAAGCGCATCATCCAGTTCGGGAAAAAACCGGGTGCCCATTAAAGAACAAACGGTAGCCAAATTCCCGCCCAAGATCCGGCCCCGGGCCTTGCCCGGAATGATAGGCAAATAAAGCCGGTCATTGGTTTCCGGCCAATCCAAAACCCCGGCGAACCCACTGTTCAACATTCGAAAAGCCTGGTTCTCGGTGAATTCACTTCCCTTCAACGTTGTTAAAACCGGACCGTGGAATGTAACCAGTTTAATCCGCGACCACAAACCAAGCTCCAAGGCGGTGATATCGCTAAAACCAATCAATATTTTGGGATGGGCCGCAAATAACCGGAAACATAACCGCGGCAGCATCCGCATACAGCCGTAACCTCCCCGCAAACACCAAATGGCCGCAATGGAATCATCCAGCCACATCCGTTCCAAATCAGCCCGCCGCGCCAGATCGTTTCCCGCCAAATATCCCTCCATCACCCGGGCTGTCTCCCCCCATCCGATCTCATACCCCCGATCCCTGAGCGCCTTTTGAACTCCTTTCAACACTTCCCCGGACTCCACCGGGCTCCCCGGCGCCACCACCCCGATTTTATCTCCCGCTTTTAAAGCAACCGCTTTGATTCCATTAGCCATGAATAACCCCCCATGTTTTGGTAAAAATAAAGGCCGAAGGTCAATTTGACGAAAATCTTGACGTTTTAACCTTGGGCCTCGGATTGACTCGCCCGCGAAGGAATTCGTGATTTGGACATTTGACTTTATGTACATTTACCGAAAAGGGATCGTTAATGAAAATATGGGATAAAATTAAAAAACTTTTTCGTTTCGGCAAAACCACCCCCCACTTTTCACTGAGGGATCGCTCCTGGAATCGCCCCGACCCTCCCAAAGAGAATGAACGGGAAGAATTATTTTGTAAAACTTTGGCCAAAAACCGGTCCCGTCTCGAGGAAATTTTTGAGTTCCCCGCCAATATCGATGTTGTATTCCGGGAATTCCGGATACCGGCCATTAATCGAACCGGTCTGATAATATATATAGATGGCCTCACCGATCGTAATACCCAAAATTTTGCGGTTTTGCAACCATTAATGATCCTGGACAGCGGAACTGTTTCCACTTCCGATCCGGCGGGCACCGTTTATGAAAAGCTGCTCCCCGGTGCTCAAATCGCCAAAAGCAAAAAAATCAAGGAAGCCGTTAATGGTGTGCTTGACGGTTCATCGGTGCTCCTGATCGACGGTTCGGATGAAGCCTTGATTATTGAAACCAAAGGCTGGGAACACCGGAACATCGGAATTCCCATCGCCGAGCATGTAGTGCGCGGCCCCCAGGAAGCATTTAATGAAGCATTCAGGGCCAATACCGCCTGTGTACGAAGATACCTGAAAGATCCCAAACTCATCACCGAAATCTTCCGGGTTGGCAGACGCAGTCGAACTTTAG
>JAEZJQ010000130.1 GCA_023436305.1 Bacillota bacterium | reverse complement strand
TGCTCTTTGGGGCACTTGTAAATCGCATATTCAAAGATATCTTTCCCGTTGGCGTTTCTTCTTCTCAGTCGCGAATCAATAAATAAAACCTTCTTCCCACAATTCGGACAATATTTTTCAATAGTGTCTTCCTGATTTCGGGGAGCTAGACTCCATTTTAATATCATTGTATTCATTCCTTCACCTCATTTAGAGTTAAAGGAATGCAGTATCAAATGGAGCTAACGGATAGCTCTTCTTTTATTCGATTGTTTAAACCCCGATTCGGTAAGTTGTTCCGATTGATTTTTAAAGCATTTTCCGAATTGAGGTAAAAAATATATCAACTCATATCCGTTGAGAAATTCCGCCAGCTCCTGGATATCAATAATGCATTTTAGTCCTTAATACATTACTGCATTCCCTGTAATCATTGAAAAAGAATAGACTACTCCCTTGGTTTTGAACAAATTTATTCTTTTCTTTTTCACGATTACAGGTACGCTGGCATAAAACTCCTCCTTTGAGTCATCTTTTCACATACTTATATTCTACACATAAATATTATTGTTTTCAAGTTTGGATTTTTATGTAAATCCAAGGTCATTCCGCTTCTGAGCCGGGATACTTTGAATGATTTGAGAAGCCGAAACGGGATCTAGTTCAAAAAAAGAATTATTATTATGTCTCTTAGAAAATTAAAAGTTAATAAATAATACTCTCAAATTAGTAACGTTATTCATTGATCTTTCGTAAAATGTTCTCTAAACTTGCCAAAGTTTTTTCCAAAAGTTCCTCCGAAACAACCGTAGCCAGAAAGATGGTTTCAAAAGGCGAGGGCGGGAATAAAATTTTTTCGGCCAAGGCCAGTGTAAAAAACTTGCGGTACATTTCCTGATTCACCTTACATACCGTTTCATAATTTGTAATTTCTTCTCCGCTAAAAAAGATTCCCGTTAATGATCCGATCCCGGTGATTTGCAATTCAATCCCCGCCTCCCGGGCAAGCCGCTTTAATCCATTCCGGAAAAATTCGCCTTTATGATTTAGATCCCGGTATACTTCCGGGTTTTTCAATAATTTGATCGTCTCCACCCCTGCGGTTACGGCAATCGGGTTCCCCGATAAAGTACCCGCTTGATAAACCGGCCCAAGCGGTGAGACGGTTTCCATTATCTCTTTTCGTCCACCGTATGCGCCAATAGGAAAACCGCCCCCAATAATCTTTCCCAGACATGTTAAATCCGGGATGACTTTGTAGAACTCCTGGGCACCGCCATAAGCTACCCGGAAACCCGTAATCACTTCATCGAAAATGAGTAAAGACCCATATTCGCCGGTTAACCGGCGCAACCCGTCCAGAAATCCCGGTTGGGGTAAAACCAGCCCCATATTGGCCGCCACCGGCTCTACAATCACCGCGGCGATATCGTCGCCATATTTCCGAAATGCATTCTCCACCGCGATTAAATCATTGAAGGGAATCACTATTGTATCCTTGGCTGAACTTTCCGTGACTCCGGCGCTATCGGGCGAGCCGAAGGTTAACGCTCCCGAACCGGCGGCCACCAGTAACTCATTGCTGTGGCCGTGATAACAGCCGGAGAACTTGATGATCCGGTTTCGGCAGGTGAAACCCCGGGCCAGCCGAATAGCGCTCATGGTGGCCTCCGTCCCGGAGTTGACCAGCCTGACCATTTCCAAGGATGGAACTGCCTCTACCAACCGTTCGGCGAACTCGACCTCCAGGCCGGTAGCCAGTCCATAACTGGTGCCCTGCCGTAAACGTTCCGCCACCTTCTCAATCACCGGCGGAAAACTGTGGCCAAAGATTAATGCGCCCCAGGAATAAACGAAGTCAAGATATTTCCGGCTGTAGACATCCGTCAAATGAGCTCCACCGGCGCTTTCAATAAATAACGGCTCAATCCCGATTTTAGCAAAGGAACGCACCGGGCTGTTCACTCCCCCGGGGATGGTTCTCCAGGCCCGTTCCCACAACGATGGCGCCATTCTAAAAACCCCTTTCCCAGCCATATAAATCTTTGACATGATACGTAATGATCAAATCAGCTCCCGCCCGTTTGATTCCTAACAAAATCTCCTTGACCATCCGTTCTTCATCCACCCATCCCGATTGAGCCGCCGCTTTTACCATGGCATATTCCCCGCTGACATTATAGGCCACCAGCGGGGCGGTAAATTGCTGCCGGGCTTCCCGGATAATATCCAAATAGGCCAACGCCGGTTTAACCATCAGCATATCGGCCCCTTCCGCCAGATCTTCCGCCATCTCCCGCAGTGCCTCCCGGCGATTGGCGGGCGGCAATTGATAACTCTTGCGGTCCCCGAGTTGGGGGGCGGAATGGGCGGCTTCCCGGAACGGGCCATAAAACGCCGAAGCAAACTTGGCGGAGTACGCCAAAATTAATTGGTGGGTAAATCCCTTTTCATCCAAAATCCTCCGGATGGCTCCAATCCGTCCGTCCATCATATCCGAGGGAGCAATGACATCCGAACCGGCGGCGGCATGAGACACCGCAATTTTCTCTAGAACATCCAGTGTCCGATCATTGTCAATATCCCCCCGGCTATTCAATAAACCGCAATGACCGTGATGAGTATATGAACAGAGACATAAGTCTGTAAACACCAACAGTTCAGGAAAAGCGGCTTTTATGGACCGGCACCCCTGCTGCAACACACCTTGTTCATTCCAAGCCGTCGCGCCGGAATCATCTTTCTCCATCGGAATTCCGAATAATAGTATTCCCCCAATCTCTCGATACACCGGCCCTTCCAATTCCTTTAAAAGCCGATCCACCGTAAAACGGTAAACACCGGGCATGGAAGGCACTTCTTCCATCCGATCCCGGCCTTCGATTACAAAAAACGGGGCAATCAACTCCCGGAGATGAAGCCGGGTTTCCTGAAGCAAATCGCGGACCACCGGGGTTTGCCGTAGCCGTCTCAGTCGTGTTCCGGGAAACATTTTAAACCATCCCCCATGTTGATAAGATTTTTTGGATGAGTACCGCCACATCCGGTTCGTTTTGGGTTAGCCAAGGCCGGGAACCGGTTTTACCCAAAGCGGAGGCAGTTTCCGCTCCCAGGCAGGCAAACCGGGTTGATTCGGCGATTTCTACTCCGGCCTCAGCAGTTATCCGGTGAAGGTGGGTTACTGCCAGCGGAGATGTTAAAACAATCAGATTTAGCGGAATATTAAAGATTCCCTGGACCAATTCGATCGGATACGCCGGGCAGGCCACATAATAAATTGTAAAATCACGAAAGGGAATCGCCGCCTTCAACAAGCCCTCCGACAACAGCGGTAATGTTTGACCGGCGCGACACAGCGCCACTTGGTCTTCCGGGGTTACTGAAGTGAATAAAGAATGTAACAACCCCTGGCTATTGGCCATAGAAGCAACCAAATCGGGGTTACGGCCTCGTTCCTTCAGCGCTTGAGCGGTTTTTCCACCGATTGCGGCGATGCGGGAAGATCCTAAATAGCGCCAGTCTTCCTCTTTTTTTAATAAATACTTAAAAAATATATCGACGGCGGAGGCACTTGTGAATACAATCACGGAATAGTCCCGGATTTGCTGAAACATTTCCTCCAATACTTCATCGGGTGCCGGTTGGATCAAATAAACGGGAAAACGGATCACCTCGGCGCCGTATAAGCTTAATTCATCCAAAACCGGCGGCTCTTGCTTTTGGGAGGGCCGGGTCCATAGGATCCGTTTCCCCGCCAACGGCAAGTTCTTTCGCCAGTCTAACGTTTTCGCGAAGTTAACGGACTCCCCGGCTACCAATAGCGCAGGAGTGGCTGGTTCCATCTTTCTGGCCAAATATGTTATCGTGGAAAGCTTACCGGTTACCAACCGTTGCTGTGAAGTGGTTCCTCGAGAAATGAGACAAGCCGGAGTCTCCTCCGAATATCCCCTGGTCTGCAAGCCCGCCACAACCTCCTCCAGATTATTCAGGGCCATTAATACCACCTGAGTATTTGGACGTTCATCTTCCCGAAGTTTATGCCCGGTAGAAACCTCAACCCCGGAACAGACCCTTCGGTCCGTAACTGGAATACCCGCATAAGCCGGGACAGAGTAACTTGCCGATACTCCGGGGACTAAGATATAGGGGATATTCGCGTCCACCAGCGCCTGGGCTTCTTCCCCGCCCCGCCCCAGCAAAAAAGGATCGCCGCCCTTCAAACGGACCACGAATTTTCCCTTCCGCGCACTGGAGACTAGTAATTCATTAATCGCGGTCTGACTGATAGAGGGTTTACCCCCCTCCTTGCCGGCGGATATAAGCTCACAATCCGGCTTCGTTTCCAACAAAAGTTGGCTGGGAGCCAGGTGATCGAAGATTACAACCTCGGCCCGGCGCAAGTATTCCAGCCCTTGAAGAGTTATCAGCCCGGGGTTACCGGGACCGGCTCCAATGAGACAAACATATCCGGCTAACATGGGTATTCACTCACTTGTAATATCCTTTCCGCCAACTCCCGGCCCAAATCTTCCGCCGCATTCTCCGGCCCAATGACGTGATCGGTTATCATCAAGCCGTCCGGCCTGCCGAACAATCCCAACATTTCAATGATTCCCTGTTCGTTTTTGGCATAGGCCCCGGCAGCCGCCTCGCAGTTTCCGCCCATTCTTCGCAAGAAGGCCCGTTCCGCTGAAATTTCGGACGCGGTGACCGGATCGTTGATTGGTTGTAGGTATTTTATTAATTCATGGTCTTCAACCCGGATTTCCACACCGATACAACCTTGTCCCGGTGCTGGAACCATTTCGGGGGCGGCAAAGTACTCAGTGATCCGGTCTTCCAATCCCAACCTCCGGATTCCGGCCAGGGCCAGAATCGTGGCATCATACTGTCCATCCATTACCTTGCGGATCCGGGTTTCCACATTCCCCCGGATGGGCTCAAAATGCAGATCCGGACGTTTCGCTTTCAACTGTAACAGCCGTCTGATACTGCTGGTACCGATGACGGCGCCGGCCGGTAACTCCATAAGCTTCAAACCATCCCGGCCAACCAATACCTCCCGGGGGTCCTCCCGTTTCAAAAAAGCCGTTAAAACCAAACCCGGTGGCAATTCACCAGGAAGATCCTTCACACTATGAACCGCCAGATCGATTTCTTGATTCAACAAGGATTGCTCAATCTCACCGCAAAAAATTCCTTTACCCTGGTTGGTTAACAGATCCAATTCCGGCCGGCGATCCCCCAGTGTTTTCAAGACCTTGACCTCCAGCCGGATTTCGGGAAAGTGTTTTCGAATTGCCCTGCGGACTACCTCCGTTTGAATAAGGGCCAGGTTACTGCCTCTCGTCCCGATGATAAAATGATTTCGCATCTCTGGGCACCTCGATTTAGAGATTCGGGTCGAATGTGGCATATGGGCGTCTTGTCATAAATACGGCCAATTTTACGGTGACGTGATTGTCCCATCATATAGATCCAAATTCAATACCAGACGCTACACACTATACGCCAGACGCTGCTCTATACATTCGACTCGAAATTCGTGATTTAAAGCTTCCGCCGCTTGGTAACATAAGACTTGAGCCGAGGCGGCCGCTTGTTCATTCAATTCCCGATTTTCCCGGGATATCCGGCCAAAATACTCCAGATCCCAAAAAACACAAAGGCTATTATTGGCAATAAAGGGATCAATGTTCCGGGGGAAAGAAAGGTCGATAACGGTTTTCCCACATAATAAACCGGAATGTTCCTGCCGAACCAACAGGTGTGGGGCTGAGGTGGCGGCGATTATCACATCATGCATAGGGATTAATTCCGGTAAATTATTATAGCCAAAAACGATATTCCCAAGATTATTAATTCCCACAGGTTGACTACGGCGGTTTCTGGTGAGAATGGTGGCCGGGACTCCCCGGTACTGCAAAGCGGTTGCAATTTTTTGGGAAATGACCCCGTTTCCAAGCACCAAAGCCCGGATCTTCGCCAAATCATGGTATTCTTTTTTGAGTTCTTTGATAATCAAGGTCGTCAAGGATGTGCTGTGAGTTCCGATTCCGGATTTCACCCGAATCCGCCGGGCACATTTACGAACTTTCTGAAACAGATCACCAAGTACGATCGGTGTTTGTCCGTGTTTTGCCGCCAATTGAACAGCGGATTCCATCTGGCCTAAAATCTCGGTCTCCCCCAAAATCATCGATTGAAGCCCGCTGGCCAGTTCCAGCAAATGCCGGATAACGTCCCCACCGCGCCACAAATAAAAATGGCGCCTATCTATTCCTTCATGTACATAAATGGTTTGTAAAGCATCCCATATGAATTCCTCAGTCCAGCCGCCCGCAACATAAAATTCAGTGCGGTTGCATGTGGATAGGATCATTATTTCATCGGGAAACAAACCGGCATTATAAATTTCAGCAATCCGTTTCAAGGAAAGATGGTATCTTTCCCGATATTGGGAAGTAGGGCTATTATGGTCAATTCCAATGAGAACCAAGTCCCGGCTATCGGACATCCCAGAGCAACTCCTTTATCTCCGCTTCGTCTAACCGCAGAAACAGTTCCACATCCAAGTTTAACAACCGGTTCAAAATATGCCGCCGTTTTTGAAAATCCGGTTCTTGAGTCCGCAAATGTTCACGAATCCGGTTAAATTTCAGGACATAATCTCCATAGACGGATTTATACTTAAAGGCCAATTCTTGTTTTACTTTCCGGGCCAAACCCGGACAATAACCCTGGGTGGAGACTGAGATGGTAAGTAACCCGGTTTTATAAACAGCGGGAAAGATAAATCCGGAGGCAACCATATCGTCCACCGAATTATGAAGTATCCGGAATTTCGAAGCCCAAAAGCATATCCTCCGGTTTTGGATCCGATTATCCGTGGCCGACACTACTACTTTTTGACCCCGGAGGTCGAAGACGGAAAATCGTTTCTGTCGCCATACGATTAGATTTCTGGCGTATAATTTCTGTAATCCACTAGTAATAACAGGGCTAACCACGGTGACCTCCATATGAAAGCGGAGCAATGCCAAGACTTTCCGCAAGGCAACCTTTCCGCCTCCCACCACCAAACACGGCTGGTTTTCGGTTTTGATCATAAACGGTATAAAATCCGGCATGGAATCCTCCCCCCATTAAGCACCTGTCCCAAAAGGTATTTTTAAATGGAATACTCGAACAAAACATCTTTTTGATGCAATATTCTCTTAATTTCCAGCAACAACTCATGAAAATCACTGTTTAAAGCGGCATTGAAAGTCAATGCTTTAGTTTCGGCCAAATCTGTCCCCAGATTAATCACCAAAATTTCATTGGGGGAATTCAGTTTCTTTAATATCTCAATTTCAAAATCGTCCAGGCCGGGAATGTTGGTAATGAATATCTGCCCGGCATCGGTAAAAATCCGGGCCAGTTCCCCGAGCCGCCGGATGCTCTCCTCACGATCATCACCGCTGTTTTTCACATCGGAATCCAATCCTTCGGCCAAGTTGGAAATGCTTAAATAATAAACACCATGCCCATTTTTGAACAAATCCTCTTCCAAAGCTTTGGTGAGCGGAATCTGGTTCTGTCCCTCATCCCCGGTAATTATCACAAACATGGGGCGTTGATGATACTTAGCCGCCCGGACCGCGGCGGAAATATTGCTTTTTTCCCAAGCGATCTCTCTTTGGTTTGCATGGACACCAATCAACGATTCACAAGCCTCGTGGCTTTCAGTAATAATTCCGCCGCCCACGATCTCGTAATTATCGATAATGACAAACCGGCCAGTGGATTCGATGTCACGGGACAGATCGAAAGCAATGGGTTTTACCGTCTGTAAAACACACTCCGCCACATCATGCCGGTCAATCTGGCTTTTTTGATCACTATTGAGATTGGAAGCATCCAAAACCCGTTCAATCTTTTGTAAAAATACTGTGGCCCGTTGGGTAACCAGTTTCATCTTGTACTTTTTCCCGGGAACCATGGGATGCCGCCCCATCCAAAAGATATGGGCACTGAACGAAGCGGTCACATGAGGTAACCGGTCCCCCACCCGGCACATGATCTCGCCGGGTTTGACATACACTTGCGTTTGGAGTGTAAAACCGGTGGCGGAACCAGCGGCTATTTTGGTTGTCTTCTGTACATTAAAGCCTTCAATACTCAAGATCCGGGAACGTTTTTGGGAAGGCAGGAAGATCACCTCATCCCCGGCCCGGACCAGGCCGGTTTCCACCGTCCCGGCAAAAATCCGGCGGTCATCCTGATCTTCGGTGAATTTATAAATGTCTTGCACCGGAAACCGAAACGGTTGTTCCTCCTTGGTTTTCTCCTTTTGGAACACATCAATCAATTCCAAGACATATGGACCTTGATACCAGTCCATTTGCTCCGAACGAAACGCCAGGTTATCCCCCTCACGGGCCGAAATCGGGATAAACGCCAGCGGTTCCACGTTAATTTGCTGCAAAAAGAGGCGGTATTCAGCTTGAATTCGTTCGAAGATCTCCCGGCGGTAACCGGCCAAATCCATTTTATTGACCAATACCACGATCAGGTTGATTCCGAGCATTGATAGCATAAAACCATGCCGCCGGGAATTCTCCTGCACGCCCTCATGGGCGTCAATGACCAGTAAGGCCGCTTCAGCCCGAGCTGCTCCGGTAATCATGTTCTTTAGAAATTCGATATGTCCCGGGGCATCGATGATAATATAATGCCGTTTAGCGGTCTTGAAGAAACAACGCGCCGTATCGATGGTTATGCCCTGAGCTTGTTCATCTTTTAAAGCATCCAGTAAAAAAGCATATTCAAACGGTTTGGCATTCAATTCACAACTCCGCCGTACCTGTTCCAATTTCCCTTCCGGCAACGATCCTGTATCGGCAAGCAATCTTCCAATTACCGTACTCTTCCCATGATCCACATGCCCCACGATGACAATATTCATATGTTCAGCCATTGAGATTTCGGGGTTTACCGTTGCAAATTTTTTGGAGACGTTCAGTTCCATTATCATACCACCCTGTTATTGTTTTTCACATATACCCGTCCCGCCGTAAAGTTTCCAGCGTTCCGCCGTCTTCCCGGTCCTGTTCGCGGCCCGAACGTTCGGCAATATTGGAGAATTTGCCGCTGCGGAGTTCTTCAATGATTTCGGCCACGTTTTTAGCGGTGGATTCTACTGGTTTAGTGCAGGGATAGCAACCCAGGGAGCGGTAACGTTTCCCGGCTCCCTGATCAAAATACAATGCGGTGATGGGAATATTCTCTTTTTGAATATACTCCCAGATGTTAAGTTCCGTCCAATCCAGGAGCGGATGAATCCGGATATGAGTTCCGGGAGCAAAATCGGTTTTAAATTGATTCCATAACTCCGGCGGCTGATCACCCACATCCCATTCGTTCTGGGTATCCCGGGGTGAAAAATAACGCTCCTTGGAACGGCTACCCTCCTCATCAGCCCTGACTCCCACGATGACTCCGGTATAAGGCTCCTTATGCTGATCGGAAAAATATTTGCGTTGATCGCCATCAAACTTATAACGGGTCCACTCTCCCGACAACGTATTCTTTAACGCCTCCGCTTTCAGTAGTTTGCAACACGTGATCCGGTCGGTGTTCCCATCGGGGAAAGTTTGTTTTTCATCCAGGGTCCTTTGATTGGATCCCACAATCATGTTGAGCTTCCATTCATAGGCTAGTTTATCACGATAAGCAATCATCTCCGGGATTTTATAAGAAGTATCAATATGCACTAACGGGAAAGGGACGTGGCCAAAAAACGCTTTCCGCGCCAGCCACAACAATACGGTACTATCCTTACCAATGGACCATAACATGCACAAACTCTTGAATTCCCGGTATGCTTCCCGTAAAATATATACACTCTGGTTCTCCAGTTTCTCCAGTTGGTTCATCCGTTTACGTCCTCCGTACTAATTTGCCGTCCCGGTAATGCAAACCGCATTCTTTATGTTCGGGGGCCTCCCACCACCATCGCCCGGCCCGGATATCCTCACCAGGCTTGACGCTTCGAGTACATGGAGCGCATCCAATACTGGGATAGCCTTGATCGTGAAGTTTGTTATAAGGGACTTTTTTGGAAGAAATATACTCCCAAACTTCAGTCACGTTCCAATTCACCAAGGGATTAAGCTTAATTAAATCATGGGTTTCATCCCATTCAATCGTTTCCAATCCGGTGCGGGTTACGGCTTGATCCCGTCGCAGTCCGGTGATCCAGACATCCACGGTTCTTAAAACCCGCTGCAATGGTTCGATTTTTCTTATCTGACAACATTTCTTCCGATACTCAATGCTCTCATAAAATAGGTTTGGTCCCAAATTGCTCTCTAACTCTTCAAGCGCTTTGGTTTGAGGAAAATATACCTCATAATGCATCGGATACTTATGCATTGTTTCAGCAATAACCGTATATGTCTCTTGAGGCAATCTTCCGGTGTCCAGCGTAAAAATCCTGGCCGAAGGGTCAATGGATAAAATTAAATCGGTTAACGCTTGATCCTCAGCTCCCAGGCTTGAGGCCAAAGCGATCCGGCCCGGATACCGCTTTAAAAAGTAAGCCAGGATCTCCTGGGCGGAACTGTTGTGAAATTGGGTTCGATATCGGCTTACCAATGTTTCCATGCAAACTTCAACCTTTCCTCAATAAATTAAACTTTTTCAATGATTATTTGAAATGTATTATCGAAAGGAGTCACTTTTACAATTTTATGCCCTTCCTCCTTAATGCTACGCGGCACATTGAGCATGGCATCGCCCTCATCAATGATGATCTCCAACAATTCACCGGTAGCCAGCTCATCCAAGGCCAGTTTGGTTTTGACAAAATTCAGCGGGCAGACCACACCCTGCAAATCAAGCTGTTTTTTTACGTTACTTTCCATTCAATAAATCCTCCTTCACTTTCGCCTCGCCCAGCCAGTCCATCATGTGCCCGAAACGTTCCCGTTTCCGGCCATGATTCCGGTAATAGGCAATGACTTTGGCAACCAACCGGTAGAGTTCGTCTTCAGCCTCAATGAAGGTTTGCAGCCGGGTCCCCAGGCGGGGGATCTTGCCCATGGTCCCGCCGATCCAGACAATATAACCTCTCTTTTTAACGAACCAGGAATCCATCGGACAATTTGCCGTACAAATGCTGCAGTAAATACATTTCAATTCATCCAGGCAATAGAGACCGTCCTCTTTATAAATAGCGCCGGTTGGACAACTTGAGACGCACAAATCGCAATGAATACAGGAATCCACGTGCCAGGCAGGCAAAATACCGCCCATAATTCCCAAATCATTCTCCGTAGCCTTGGCGCAATTATGGGGGCAGCCGGTCACGGCGATTTTGAACTTATGGGGAGTTTCCTCACGAAAATAATGCTGATCCAGATATAAAGCCACCGGCTTGGTATCGATGATTCCCCACCGGCAGGTGGCGGCGCCCGGACAAGCCACAATAATCCGAATTCGCGGGCCGCAAGCGCCCATCTGAATCCCGGCGGTTTCCAACTCCCGGCGGGCCTCCTCCAGCTTGCTGTGAGGTACAAAATGAATCTCGATGCCCTGCCGGGTGGAAAGATGAATTTGGCCCCGGCCATATAGTTTAGCCACTTCGGCGACTTTAGCCAGTTGCTCCGCCGTGAAATCACCGCCCACCGCGTGCAAACGCATGGCAAAATACTCCGATTGCTTTTGTTGGATCATGCCGACCTTTTTGTAGGCTGCCAGGTCCAATTGCTGATTTTTGTTACTCATGAGTTTCACCTTCTATCATTGATATTGGAACCTCATGAATATTTCTTGATTCGACCCGAAACGCCTTAATCTCTACTTCCGGACCGGCCAACGATATAATGGCGTAAATTAGGCCGGGGTCGTTAGCCAGCCGTAAATCTTCCTCCGACAAACGGGCCGGGGAAGCGGGATGGCTGTGATACACTCCGATAAGCTCCAATCCCTGTTTTCGTGCTATCTTTAAAGCTTGAAACTGTTCTTTGGGGTCAAAGGAAAAATGCTCAGAGCTCTGATCCACATTGGTCATGGGAATAATCACTTGGACTTCTTCCCCTTTCCCGGCCAGATAACCGCAAGTTTCCACCGGCCGGTCCCTTTGGGCCAGATGGATCATTTCCTGCCGGATGTTTTCAGGTATCAGCATCTTTAGCCCTCCTTAAATCACAGGCCGGTTGTTCATAATCGATCAGTTCGGTAATGGTTGGGCGTTCGCCACAAACCGGACATTGCACTCTCTTCCGAAAACTAATATCCCGGAATTGCATATCCAGCGCATCAAAGGTCAACAGGCGATTGGTAAGCAGTTTTCCTTTGCCGATAATATAACGTAACGCTTCCGCGGCCTGGATAGTACCCAGTATCCCGGCAACTACTCCCAAGATTCCGGCTTCACTGCAGGATGGAACAGCTCCTTTGGGAGGTGGTTCCAAGAAAACGCAACGGTAACATGCACTCCCCGGCACATATGTCATGGTTTGTCCGTTAAACCGTAGAATTCCACCATGGGAAAAAGGCTTTCCCGCGAGGACACAAGCATCATTAATTAGAAACTTGGCCGGAAAATTATCGGTCCCATCGATGATAAAGTCATAATCCTGGATAATATCCACAATGTTTTCCGACGTAACCCGGGTTGAATATGTTATTACCTTCACATCCGGATTCAAGGCGCCAATCTTTTGTCCAGCTGACTCCACCTTGAGCCGGTCCACATCCGGAGTAAAATGGATGATCTGACGTTGCAGATTGCTAAGGTCAACCCGATCACCATCCACAATTCCCAGGGTTCCTACTCCGGCAGCCGCCAAGTATAAAGCTGCGGGAGCACCAAGACCGCCGGCGCCGATGACCAGTACTTTAGACTGTAATATTTTTTCTTGTCCCCTACCACCCACATCTTTTAAAATGATATGCCGGCTGTAACGAACGATTTGATCTTCTGTTAAATTCATAGCTTGGATACCTCCGTCAATGCTTGTTCGAAGTCGCTGATAATATCTTTAATATTCTCGATCCCCACGGAGACCCGGAGCAGATCCGGGTAAACACCGGCGGCCAATTGTTCCGCCTCGGAACAGGTGGAATAAATTGTTGAAGCCGCCCAGATATTTGGCTAACGCCAGCGCATTGTCGAAATGTTTCCCCATTCGTAAGGCCAGTGTCTCCAACCCCAGATTTTGCAGGTAAGCGTTAAAAGGAGATAGACAGCCGCCGGTGTTTTGCAGGATTTGTTTTCGAGTTCTGGCCAGAAAGGCGAAATCCCCGGCTTTATGAACCATTTCCCGGACCGGCTCACTGGGTGAGTTCCGCCAATCATAATTGCCGAGATCCACTAACACGCCGCCAATAGTACTGCCGTTGCCGGTAATGTATTTGGAAGTGGAGTGAATTACAATACTTACCCCAAACTGTTTGGCTGGAAAGAGATAAGGCGTAGTCAAGGTTCTATCGCTCCTCTACCATTTTCCAAGGCTGTAATTCGCTGTTCCAGGGCGGTAATGGTCGGGTTTGAAATCCGTGAATAGATATGGCCGAATTTCCGGCCTTGAAACACATCCGCCAGATCTTCCGCCGTATCATAAGCGTAAGCCGCTGTTTCATAAATCGGCAATGAAGTAGCACCGGTCTTTTCATCCTGATCGAATCCGCTATGAATCGATTTCGTTTCAAAATCCCAATCGCAACTCATTGTCCGCCGCCCATAAAATACAGAAACTCAATCTCATCCCCGCCTTTGACGATGGTGGAATCATATTCCGCCTGCCGTAAAATCTCCCCGTTCAATTCCACGGAGACCATCTCCGGCATCTCCACCTGTTTTACTTTGAGCAATTCGGAAATGGTGTTTTGAGTCAAAAGGACTGTTTCATTCTTACCGCTAATGATTAAGTTCATCGTAACCTCCTCCATGCTGTTTTATAATCCGGCATTCCGCCATTATATTGAATAATCCTCCACGAAAAGTTTCGGATCTTTTAGTCCGATGAAAACCGTCTCCCCCATTTGTAAATCTAGATTCCCAAACCGTTCCTTACTTAATTCCACTTCAATCAAATCTTCCGTATCGGTCCGTCGCAACTCTAATCGAACTACCGGTCCGATGGCCCGGATGTACTTTATTGAAGCAGCCAGGTTGGTGAATTCATTCTGGATACGGCTAACTTCCAGTTCATATGGCCGGGCATAGGCAATGGCCGGAGCCCCTTGCGTTGTCGCGATTTCCGGTAAATCGAAATGCCGGTTGCCGATTTGAACTCGTCCCTCATTAATCCGACCCCGGAATAGATTGACGTTTCCCAAAAACTTATAGACGAAGAGATTGGCCGGATGGTCATAGACTTCTTCGGGGGTGCCGGTTTGTTCGATGCGTCCTTCATTCATAATTACCACCCGGTCGGCTACTTCCAGCGCTTCATCCTGATCATGCGTTACAAAAATACTGGTTATATGAATTTCATCGTGTAACTGGCGGATCCAGCGGCGTAATTCCTTACGAACCTTGGCATCCAATGCCCCAAACGGTTCATCCAGAAGCATTACTTTGGGTTCCACCGCCAGCGCCCGCGCCAGTGCGATCCTTTGCCGTTGTCCACCGGAAAGTTGAGAAGGATATCGATCCGCCAGCCATTCCATTTGGACCAGCTTCAACAACTGATGGACTTTCTCCCGAATCTGGGCTGCCGGCAATCTGCGATTCCGAGGACGTACCCGCAGGCCAAAGGCGATATTCTCAAAAACAGTCATATGCTTAAACAAGGCATAGTGCTGAAAGACAAAACCCACGTTCCGTTCCCGGACGCTTTGCCGGGTAGCGTCCTCGCCATGAAAAAGAATAGAACCGCTATCCTGAACTTCCAACCCGGCGATAATCCGAAGCAGCGTAGTTTTACCGGAACCGGAAGGACCCAATAAAGCCACCAGCTCCCCGGTGGGGACTTCCAAGCTTACATCCTTCAAAGCATTAAATTTATTGAACTTTTTATGGATATTCCGAATTTCAATCCCCATGTTTACCTTCCTGTTCCTATTGAATCGTAGATTTCCGCTCCACCCAGCTTTTGATAGCCAAGGTAACCAATGCCAGCAATGCTAATAATGACGCCACCGCGAAAGCGGCGGTAAAATTATATTCGTTATAGAGTATCTCAACTTGCAACGGTATCGTATTGGTAAAGCCCCGAATATGTCCGGAAACCACCGAGACGGCCCCGAATTCCCCCATAGCCCGCGCGTTGCAAAGAATAATTCCGTATAATAAGCCCCACTTGATATTGGGGAGAGTAATCCGCAAAAAAGTCTGCCAGCCGTTGGCCCCCAGTACCACTGCCGCTTCTTCCTCTTCATTTCCTTGCGCTTGCATCAGCGGAATCAATTCCTTGGCGACAAATGGAAAGGTAACTAAAGTAGTGGCCAGCACAATTCCCGGCACCGCGAAAATAATTTTCAGATTGTGGGCGAACAACCAAGGCCCCAACAATCCTTGCAACCCAAACCATAAAACAAACATTAACCCGGCAATCACCGGGGATATGGCGAATGGCAAATCAATCATGGTTATGAGGAAATTCTTCCCCACAAAATTGAATTTGGCGATAGCCCACGATGCCACTAAGCCAAAGATTACATTGATCGGCACCGCAATGATGACCACCAAGAGGGTCAGCCGGATGGCCGCCAAAGTATCCGGTTGGAGGATGGCATTGAAATACATGGCAATCCCTTTTTCCAATGCTTGTTTAAAAACCGCCGCCAAGGGGACAATTAAAAAAAACACCATAAAAAGCACCGCCAAACCGATGAGACTCCACCGGATCACCGCCGGCTCCCCAGTCGGCTTATTATCTCGCGCCGCAATAATTTTCCGGTCCTCATCCCTGAAAGACATTTTTATCAACCCCCAGTCATACCGGAAGATAACGTTTCCGGTTCCACCATTGAAACAAGTTCAGTAATAACAACAAGACAAACGAAATGATTAAAAGCACGGCAGCGATGGCAGTGGCCCCGGTATAATCGAATTGTTCCAATTTGGTGACGATTAACAGCGGAGCTATTTCCGTTTGCATGGGCATATTCCCGGAAATAAAAACCACCGATCCGTACTCACCGATTCCCCGGGCGAAAGCCAGGCCAAAACCCGTCAGCCAACTCGGTAAAAGAGTGGGAATAATAATCCGCGTAAAAGTCTGCCAACGGTTTGCTCCCAAACTGGCCGCGGCTTCCTCCAGTTCCTTGTCCAGTTCCTGCAATACCGGCTGTATCGTTCGCACCACGAAAGGCAATCCGATGAAAGTTAAAGCAACGGTAATTCCCAGGGATGTGAAAGCCACATAAATACCCAACGGTTCAAGATATTGTCCAATCCAGCCGTTTCGGGCGTAAATCGTAGTTAGCGCGATACCTGCTACCGCGGTGGGCATGGCAAACGGAAGATCCACCAGTGCATCAAATATCTTTCTCCCCGGGAAACGGTAGCGGGTTAACACCCAAGCCACCAGGAACCCGAATATGGCATTGATGAACGCACCCAAGAATGAAGCGCGTAAACTCAGGCCATACGATGCAAGCACCCGCGGAGTGGTGACCGTTACCCAAAATTGAGTCCAGCTCAAGGTGGCCGCTTTCAGAAAAAGGATGGCCAAGGGGATAAGTAATATCAAACAGATGTAAAAAATCGTAAAACCTAACGCCGGGCCGAAGCCCGGCAGCGTACTATGTTGTTTTAAAGCCATAAATTTAGCCTACTTTCCATACAGTTAGCGAAAAAATAAGAATATCATAATCCTTTGGCTTGATAAATTTGGTCAAAAAACCCATCATCGGCAAAGTGAGTTTTCTGGGCTTTCTGCCATCCGCCGAATACCTCATCAATGGTAAATAGCTTAACTTTCGGGAACTGTTTGGCATATTGGGCGGCTACGGATTTCAGACGGGGCCGGTAATAATTTCTGGCGGCAATTTCTTGGCCTTCCGGAGTGTAAAGATACTCAAGATAAGTCTGGGCCACTTTCCGGGTACCATGTTTGTCAACTACTTTATCGACGATGGTAACCGGTGGTTCTGCCAAAATACTAAGGGAAGGTACGACAATCTCAAATTTATCCTTGCCCAACTCGTTAATGGCCAAAAACGCTTCGTTCTCCCAGGCAACGAGCACATCACCGATACCGCGTTGCACAAAAGTGGTCGTTGATCCCCGAGCGCCCGAGTCTAAAACCGGAACGTTCTTGAATAACTTAGTAACGAATTCCTTGGCTTTTGCCGGGTTGTCGCCATTTTGTTGGAGAGCGTAACCCCAAGCCGCTAGATAATTCCACCGGGCACCGCCGGAAGTTTTAGGATTGGGGGTAATTACCGAGATACCCGGCTTGATTAGGTCATTCCAATCCTTAATCTTTTTGGGATTCCCTTTACGGACCAAGAAAACAATCGTGGAGGTATAGGGAGAACTATTTCGCTCTAAACGGCTTTGCCAGTTTTGCGGGATAAGTCCGGCCTTTTCCGAAATCTCATCAATATCATAGGCCAGCGCCAGAGTTACTACATCCGCTTCCAGTCCGTCAATGACCGAACGGGCCTGTTTGCCGGAACCACCGTGAGATTGCTGAATCGTCACATTCTGGCCGGTTTTGTTCTTCCAGTATTTGGCGAAGGCCGTATTGAAATCTTGATATAACTCACGGGTCGGATCATAGGAGACGTTAAGTAAAGTCACATCACCTTGGGCTGTTATCAAGGGAACCGCGTTTAATAATAACAATAACAAGAGAAACACTAATTTTTTCATTAAAATGACCTCCTAAAAAATTTCACCGGATATATTAGTAAATAAATCATTTTAATAGGATATTTGGCGAAAGAGACACTTTCCCGGAAGTTGCCCCGGGCAAATTGATTTCTTAGTAATCCTATTTATTTGCTTATATATTATGATTAAGATAATACAATATGAACCAAAATTCGTCAATATCCAGTTATTTTAAAAAAATATCCGAATTTTTCCTTCGTCCGGCTGAACACCGGTATTTCATTAAAAATCCACTTTCAGCCTCACGTTAAGACTACCCGAAATTCCGGAAGGTATTAAATATTCGCCTTGGAGTACAGTTTTGGCGGCCAATTGATATTTGCCGCCCACCAGATAAAAATTGCTATTCCCCGTGAAGTCCTGGGCCGAAGGGCTTCCGCCGATATAAACGGAGAAATTGTCGCTTACTTTATAGGTACTTTCGAAATAAATACCGGTTTTGGCGGCGCCAGCGGTTCCTCCACGATAGGGAGTTTGATTATCATATTCTACGAATACACCCAAGGGTCCGGCAACAAAATTGACATCGGCTACTAAATTTTGGTAGTAGTTATTGGCGGTGGAATCGGTTAGATCTTTGGCATAACCGAGACCGAAGGTTAATCCGGGAACGGGGGTGAACAGGCCGTGGACCGCGTAATCATAACCGGTAACCGTGGTGTTTTCGTTTTTTAAATTGGCGGCGTTGGTGAACGCGGCAACGATCTCAAAATTATCGGCTTGATAATCATATTTCAAACCAAGGCTTTGCTTGGGCCATAAGTAGTTGAAACCGAAGCTGCCGTAAAAGGTGGAACCTAAGCCCGAAGTAGCGTTCAAAGCAACGGTTTTGTCGGAATAAAACGGAATATCGAAATAACCAATGTGTAATTCATCATTTCCCAGCAGATTCTTTTGATAAAAATAGACCGCGGTTAACCGAATGTCCCCACCGGTTTGGCTATTTTTATCCACTTGTCTGAATTGCACATCACCCCGAAAACCATGGGTATCAGATAAGCTCTCTTTGAATGTCACCACCAGTCGGTCGAACCAAAAATAATTGGTGTCGGAAGTAACTTTATACCAAATCCGCGCATTTCCGGTGACTTCAGCGGCCGCAGTCGCGACGACAGTAACAGATAAAAGCAATATGATAGAAATAAGTAATGACAGAAATCGTTTCATGAAAGTGCCTCCTTCAAATTATCATTCATTAGTAAACCAATCAATTTAGTATGTATTAAATGAATAAAATCACCTCCGCATCGAAATAGTCATCAATTCCTAATTCCTATTATTCCGGTATGTTTAGTAATATATTACTATGGCGATCAGAATATGTCAATAAAATAATTTTGGGCTTCTTGATGGATTTAGAATAAAAAACAGTGGGTGAATCGAAAATCCTTAACAACTTGATTATAAATCTTGGATACGTGTTTAAAAAAAACGGTGTGCCCGTCTTAATTCTTGCCGGATTTCCACACCGCTTTTATTATTAATATTCCGGAAAGAATGATTTAACGGCGGTTTGCGAAATCCACCGACCACTTATTTCATTATCGCTTCCAGTTTTTAAAATAAACACTATACTTCACCAGAAAATCTTTGGAGATGGTGATATATTTGCCGTCATCCTTTTTATTTTCCGGGAGTATGGGCATGGGGTTACAACCGTTTTTGATCTTTTCAATGTTGTCAATCCGGAAGCGGTTACCACAGTTATTGCATATCAATTCCGCGCCTTGCTGAGTATAGTAACCCCTTCCCGAGTCATAACACACTTGACAAGTGTTCAATGCGGTTCGGATGGTCCCATCCGTTGCTTTTAACGCAATAACTTCCATTTTAACGCCATTGGCGGTATAAGGATAAAACTTGGCGGTACTTGTAACCTGGCTTTTTAAAATCCGTAAATTACCGTTTTTAGTAGTTTCGGCGCGAATCATGCTGATGGCTGGAATCAATAGAACAGCCGTAATCGAAAGCAAGACCATGATAATTTTGTTGTTAATAAACCTATTTTCTATCGCGACTGCAGGTTCTCTATCGAAATTTCGATTATTCATTCAACTGCTCCTTTCAATCATTTATTTTTAATGAGTTTACAAATCAATCCCCAAATCAGGTTTGATGTTACCAATTATAACAACTGAATATGAAGTTTTTATGAAGAACCGTTATATTGGGATTTTCGGCAAATGCTATCTTCATTAAATCTTCATACCGGCCTGATATTATAAAATCCATTGAAAGTAAAATATTGCATCGGAAGGAGGGAAAGCAACATATCGAATGTCTGTTTTTCCGATATTCATTAATTGATTAGAGGAGGCATTTTTCCAATGAACATGACGCATTATATGGAATTATTAGCCACGAATCAACCTTGGAATTTGATACGTTTCATGGTCATCCCGGTTGCCATTGCCGAAACGCTGGTGGCTATCGAGTTTTTCGTTGTCTACTACCGGAAAACCTCCGGCCCTTTAAAGACCGCCAGTAAAATCTTGTCGGTATTCATATCGCTTTATTTTACCTTTGTGGTCTTCATTCCGCTGTTATTCACGGCGCTACCCGGTATCAAATGGCGGACTCCGGTGGATTTCATCGCCGTCTGGTCCTATTTGCTCGGCGTAATCCCATTTGGGGTAATGGCGTTGTTGGATCTGGGGTGGATTGGCAAAAATAAAAGTCCCGAGGAAAAGATGAAGCTTCATTTTATCTGGTTGACGGTGTTTCTGATTGCTGCTCACGTTGCCATGATCTTTGGGATGATTAACCC
>JAEZJQ010000115.1 GCA_023436305.1 Bacillota bacterium | reverse complement strand
CTGTATTCATTGCTGCTCGGACTTTTTCTAGTTCATCTAAGGAAACTCGCATTGGCCCATCCTTTCTATATCATATTCAAAAGGATTATCGGCCGATTTGTTTGAAAAATTTAATTCAACTTATATATATAAAATATTATTTTGCTTTTGAAAAGGTTTGAATCAAAAAACTATCATCCTAACCTTCATTTCGGGACTCCGGCATATACCGATTCATTAACACCTTATGCCATAGGGACATAGTATAATGGCGGAGGACTTAAGCCCCCAACTGATAAAAGCATTGATGAGGTGAAATGATGATGACGGATGATAATTTTGATGATCCCGGATATGATTCGGCAGTGGGCGAGATCGAATTAACTCTGGAAGACGGAGACGACTTTGAGAATATTGCCAGGGCCTTTGAGACTTCGGTGGAGGTTATAGCCCGGCTTAATCCTGAAGTAAATATCACCCAAGAAGTTACGGCCGGACAGCAAATCCGGGTGCCTTACCGGAGATGCCCCAGCGGTACCATTTATACCGTCAGACGGGGTGATACTCTATATTCAATTGCCGCCCGATACGGTATTACCGAAGCGGCGCTCCGGCAGGCCAATCCTTTATTAACCGGAGTAGGAATCCGGCCGGGGTTGCCGCTCTGCATTCCGCAACGGCGGCCGGCAGCTTGTCCCGGTGGGTTTATACACACTATTGCAGCCAGAGATTCTTTATTCAGGATTGCTTCCCGGTATGGAACAACGGTGGCCGCGATTCTTCGCGCCAATCCCGGTCTCGATCCCAACCGGCTTTTTGCCGGCCAGCGGATATGCATACCGGTAACCCCTAGCCCCGTCCCTCCCCCAATCCCGCCACGCCCGGAGAGATGCCCGGGAGGTTTCTTCCATACGATTACCGCCGGAGATACGTTGTTTAACCTGGCAACCCGGTTTAACATCACGGTGGAGGCGATTATAAGAGCCAATCCCGGGATCAATCTCAACCGGTTGTTTCCCGGCCAGCGGATTTGCATCCCCGGGAGAATGGGGCCAAGAGCCACTGAGGTCTTTAATAATATGGATTACACCGAGAATACCTATTATCCGGAAGGGATGTATTAAATCCCCAAAAACCCGTTACTTCGCAGGTAACGGGTTTTTACTAAGAAGCAGTATACTGCGTCTTCGATATTCTTCATTTCTTAACCGGAGTTTCGATTCCGTAACTTTTCAATAATGCATCAACCGCTTTTTTGATCTCACTGGCCGCGTCTGTCGATTTGACCGCTTCTTTGACGGATTCCACGAACTCCTCCACGGGTTTACGTTTAACATTTTGCTTGATCACGACGGTCACCTCCCTTCATGGCTGATTTTAGGTTACCGGTGAACAACCCGGATGGTTTTACCGCTGGGGCGGGGTAACTTGGCGACAAATTCAAACCGGCAGGCAATTCCGGTTCCGTACTCCATTTTACTGGCCAAAATTTCCGCAAGTTCCGCCGAGGGGTTGATTCCCGGGGCCAATTCACAGCAGATGATTAACAAATCGGGATTCTCTTTATCAAGAACAAATTGAAACCAATTTCCCACCTCTGGCAGGCGCATCAGGAACTCTTCCAGATAATACGGAGAAAACCCAATCCCTTGAATTACAATCTGGTCTACCAATCTGCCGCGTAAAACGATGCGGGGCATTAATACGCCACAATCGCAAGACTCCGTCTCAATGTATCCCAAATCTTGGGTTCGATAGCGCAAAATGGGTGTATCGTAACGCAATAAGCATGTCACCACAATCTCCCCGATCTCACCGGGTTCCAGGACTTTGCCGGTTTTGGGGTCAACGATCTCAACCAGGATATGGCCTTGAGTGATATGGTAACCGTCATGCCCATCGCATTCAATGCCGATACAACCGCATTCCAGGGAACCATAATAAAAGTTGGCCACTGTTCCCCAGAGATGTTCCATCCGTTCCCGAAAAGCCGGAGAACATCCTTCGCCGGTAAGCCACATTTTTTTAAGTTGCAGACCGGTAAGATCGAAATCTTCCTCCTCGGCCGCTTCCGCTAAGTATGCCGCCCAGGATGGCGTGGTGATGATAATGTTGGGGTGGAGGTCGCGCAACATTTTCACCGATTTGGCGGGAGTGGAATAAGCCCCTCCTTTTCCGGCCGGGATAACAGTTGCCCCGCATCCTTCCATAAATGTCTTGTGGAAAGCAAGCCCCGCTGAGCTCATTTCGTAGGGTAAAGCAACAAAACAAATATCTCCAGACTCCACCGGGACCAGCGAGGGATATCCGGGAGCCAGATCATGCAAATAGAAATCATTCCAGGAATACATGATATATATCTCTTCACCGCCGGTGGTTCCGGTGGAAACCTGAACCAAAGCAATATCTTTCCTGTCACAAGCAACCAGCTCCCAGGGTTTACCCCGCAGGTCATCCTTGGTGGTAAAAGGAAAGTGTTCCAGGTCTTCAATTTCCTGAAAATCTCCGGGAGAGACCCTGGCCTCCGTTAGCTTGCGCTGATAGAACGGTGAGTTTTCATAAGCGCGGCGGATAATGGCTTCCAAAGATTCGCGTTGAAATTCCCGTAATTTAATAGGAGACATATTCTCCGGAAACTCATCCTCGATAAAAAAATAGTTTTCTAAAACAGGGGGTCTGGCCACTTTGCGCAGTTTTTTCTCAAAGCGGGAACTCATGATGATTCCCCTCCCTCATAACCGGCTTGAAGATCTATTTTTTGTTGAATGGAATTCGCATCCGGCTCACGGCCCAGTGTCCGATAGGCTTGCTTCAAATCACGTAAAATTTGCCGGTAAAAAGTGTCTGAAATAATATTCGGCTCCGTCTCATAACGGGTGATGATATAGGTGAAGTCGTCCACCGCGGTTTGGGTACGATGAAAAAATACTTCCGGTAAACGCAAGCAAACATACCCTCGAATAATTCGAATATCAATATTATCCGGTTCGTTTTGGACCCCATTATCCATGAATTTAAGACCATTACGGACTTTTTCCAACCGTTCCATGGGCTCCAGCGCATCACGGCCCAGCAAAGTCAAAACGCTTCCGTAATAGGCTTCCACCAGATGATTGGTGGGGTAGAGGCGCCTGATTTCTTCCAATATATCAAAAGCCTTTTGAACAGCATTGTGATCGCCCTCAATCCCTTGCTTTTGAAGCGTAACGATTGTCGATAAAAGTTCATCCGGTACCTGGTTATTTCGTCCTTGTTTATAGTTCCGGCGGATTAATGAACGGGTAATGAAAGGATTCTTCTTACGATTCGGCTGATGTCTCCTCACTTCAAATCCTCCTTTCTAAAACGGGATGATCAAGGGTGGTAATAAGGGATTAACGGTGAATTGAGAGGGGGAGGTTACTCCCCCCTTTGTTTAGGATTGTTTGGGTAGGTATTCCTCAATAGTCTGTTTGGCTTTTTCGGGAAGTTCAATGCCATTGTCTTTCAAGACATCCCAGATCACATTCGGAATTTCCCGAGGGTCGCCACCGTTTTGAATCATGGTTTTTATTTTGGCGCCCAATGCCTGGCCAACGGCCTTGGAATTTTTATTCACTTTTTTCTTGGTCATCCAAACACCTCCCCCCGAGTTTTCATTATCCTCAACAGTTTGCGAAAAACTGTTGAAGAATAATTATAAATCCTGAAGAAATTCCCCCAGTCTGTCTTTCGGGATATTTTGGTCGATTATCTGACGAATGGTCTTGGTTAACCAAACCGGCTTGCTATTCTGAAAGATATTACGCCCGATGGCAACCCCTTTGGCCCCGGCTGTTATTGCATCGGAGACCATTTCCAGAAGTTCGGCGGTGGAATTCATTTTCGGACCGCCGGCAATGATCACCGGAGTGGAGACTGCGCGGACAACGGTGGTAAAGGATTCGAGGTCACCAGTATAATTTACTTTGATGATATCCGCTCCCAACTCTTCCGCCACCCGGGCGGCATGCCTGATTTTTACCGGATTATATTCATTCTCCTCGGAACCGTCCCGGACATACATCATGGCCAGCAAAGGCATCCCCCAACGGCAGCATTGTTCCGAAATTATTCCGAAATCATCGAGCATTTCCGGCTCAAAAGCGGACCCGAGATTAATGTGGAGGGAAACCGCGGTGGCTCCTAACTGGATAGCCTGCTCCACCGATGCCACCAATTCCTTCCGGTTGGGATCCGGAGCCAGTGAGGTGGAAGCCGAAAGATGCAAAATTAATTCGGAACTATCCGGGCTTAGTAAGTCGCTGATTCGTGCGGCCAGGCCTTTATGAAGAATCACCGCATCCGCCCCGCCGTCGGATACTGCCCTGATGGTGGGGCGGATATCGGCCAGGCCGATTACCGGACCAATGGTAATACCATGATCCATGGGAACGATTAATAGCCGTTCTCCGTGTTTGAATAGATGTTTCAGGCGGATTTCTTTTCCCGCCATGCCTTTCACCCCCTTTCCCATCGAAGCGTAGCTTCAATCAAACTAATTCCTAATCCGTTGCAAAACGGGTAAAAGGTTTTAGAATATCGATCAAGAATGACGATGCGACAATTAACGTTCAAGGATGGTCTCGGTGACGCTGATACCTACATGACGGCCCTGCCGGCATAAATATCCCAGCAAGGCATCACCGGGTTTTACCATGGTGGCGTTTTTCGGTTGGCCATCCGCCCCCATAAGGCGAATATGCCAATCATCCTGGACAATCACATTTAATTCTTTGCCGTCAATCTCTCCTTTGATTAACAACAAAGGCCGAATCTCGGTTTTAACGCGGCCCACCGTAAGCTCCCGGACCGTCCCTTTCCAATTGGCGCAGAGAACTTTACTGCCGGCTTCCAGTTCGGTCAGGTATCCGGCGGTATGATTCGGCATCCAGATATAGGAGTGAACAGCCCCCGCGTTCACCCGGAATGGGCGTAAATTCATATAGGGCAGATAATGGGTTTCCGAACATACCAAAATCCCGCCCGCGGAAGTCGAACCCACCAGCATGCCTTCCTCCTGATTCATGAGTCCGGTGGTATCGATACAACTACGCCAACCCATCCCGATGTGACGGATTAAAGTTACCTGCAACGGTTTAAGGTTGATGGCCGTTTCCGAGGCTTGATTCAGTATATTGGCCACGGTAATAATTTCGTTGGGGTCAACTCCGGAGAAGAGGACTCCATCACTGCCTTTTTCCAACACCCCGAAGGCGACTTCCGTTTCAGTGGCGGTTTGGGTCCGTCGTAATAAAACCGTATCACCATCTTCCAATCGGGCAATAAACAGTTCCAATGGGATATTGGTCGGCAAATCAAAGTCGACGATGGCATAGTCGTATCTGGATGCCTCGGCGCACGCCCGTTCCAACGAATCCTTTTGCTGCACCGCCAAGAAAATACAAGTACCGTATCCATAATTTCTTGCTTGATCCAGCAACTCCGGTTCATCGGAAAAAACCACGTCTCCCGGGGGTAAATTCTCCAACTCGGATATATTCCGAATTTCAGTGATAAACTGAGTTTTTTGGGGAAAATGTCCTTGGAGCCGTTGCTCTCGGGTTACCAGTATTTTTTCCAGCTGCGAATTATTAACCAGACTCCAGAGATCATATTGCTCCAGCGAAACCATCCGGCCATCAAACCAAATTTCCCGTTGTTTTCTTTCCAAGATTCTCACCTCATTCACAGCCCGATTAGACCCGGACCGATTTTAGATACTTCCGCTCAAGCATTTCCTGGGCTGTATAAATGTATTGCGGCTTTCCCACGACACCGATGGAAAGCAATTCCTGCCGGTCATACAGTGTTCCCCTGGGAACAACCGTAACCGATAGTGTTATATCAAAAGCGCGCTCAAGCGATTTCAATAGTTCCGGAGTTACCGTTTCTCCCGCCTGCTCCTCTTCGACGATTATATCCAGGGTCCCATGATTGGGAGCCGCGACCCAGAAACGACGGCAGGGTAACCGGGCAACCAACTCTTCCACTTCCCAAAGATCAAGATGTCGATTTTTGAGTTTTATAATTTCTTGAGCCCAGCCTCGGACTTCCAATGAGAATATCGCTCCACAGGCACAGTTTCCGGGAATCAACCGGGCCAAGTCTCCGGTCAGGTAACGAACCAGTGGAGTACCCCGGCGTTTTAAGGTGGTGATAACCAGATACCCCGTCTCCCCGGGTTCAGCGATGGTGGTCAGGTCTTCCCGCAGAATTTCAAAGTAAAAATAATCTTCCTGTGGATGGGGTTGCTGGTATTGGCAATCCACCACCGCTACCCCGAATTCAGTCATACCGTAATTATCAAAAACCGGTACGCTCCAAATACTCTCCAAGGTTTTTCGCCGTCCCGGCGCCAGGGTCTCCCCGGCGGTACAGATCGCCCGCAAATCCGGGAAATCCTTTTTCGGATCGAATCCCATTAATTCGGCGGTTTCGGCAATCAATAACACTTGCAAAGGCAGACAGGCCAAGACCGTTACTTTTAATTTCTGTAACATATTAACCACCCGTGGAAAAGGGCTGACCTTTGAGCGGGCTCCGGCGGGAATCACGCAGGATCCCCGAAGTTGCGCCGTGGTTGTAATCGTATGCGCAATGGCCGAAATCGAATACGGAAACCGGACCATTACAATATCGCGGGAGTGAAAACACACTCCCCAATCCGACAATTCCGCGGCATTGGTTTCATAATCTTCCTGAGTCAGCCATACCGAGAATGGAGTGCCGGTGGTTCCAAATGACTCGTGATATTGAAACAACTGGGTTTCGGGCACGCAAATCATACCGAAGGGGGAGTTATTGCGCAAATCTTCTTGGGTCATCAAAGGAATACACCGGAAGTCTTCCAGGGATTGTAACGGAACAAGGGGTAAGCGGTCCCGGTAAAAAGGAGTATTTTGGCAATGCCGGATTAAATTATTTAACTGGGTGAGAGTTTTTCCGGTATCCATTTCGTTTGACTCCTCCCTGGGCTAACTACAGCAGAGCCCGGATATTTTCACCTAAAATTAAATCTTGTTCGTTTTCAGGCAGGTTTAACAACAGTATTTTCTGGAGTTCAACCCGTGGATGAGATAAAGGGAACTCCGAGCCGAAAATGATTTTCCGGGGGCCTGCTTTTTGGATACTCTCTTTCAGATGAAGAAAATTTCCGGTGGATGTTTCCAGATAGAAATTATCGAGAGAAGCCGCCGCCTCCAATCCTTCGCGATCAGCCGGACCGAACCCCATATGACCTAAAATGAAATTGGTCTTTGGAAACTGCCGGGCCATTATAATAAAGCGTGTTGTGGATGCACCGGGACTATAAACCACATGACTGTACACCGGATAACCATGTTCGCCGCAACAGGCTGCCAAATCACTGATGGTTTTACTGCCAAAACTAAATTCATGAGTCATGGGGGAAAGTTTTAAGCCCCGGAAGCCCTGTTTAAATCCCAATTCCAATTGGGTAAGGGCAGCGCCGTCATGGGGATTCACACAGATAAACCCTTCGAATTTCGCCGGTTGATTCCGGCAACAGTCCTTAATGTACTGATTGTTGGGTTCCAGGTTTTCCGGCCTTGCTTTTCCGGTGACATAATCGGTCATCTTCCGGACATCAAGCATTCCACCCGGTACCAGAACTCCCTGATCAATACCGCTTTCTTGCAATTGAGCCAGGTAGATATCCATGTTTCCATAGTCTGTCTCCGAAATATGAGCATGAGCATCGATAATCAATTGAGATTCCCTCCTTTCGTTCCAGAGCTCATTCAATTCGCCGCCGGGCTTTTTGGAGGTCAATCAATATTTGATCATAAAGTTCCCGGGCAAAAAGATTACTCTTCTGTTCGTAAGCGTTTTTTAAATATTGAAAGTCATCAATGGCTTGCTGGGTAGTATGGAAAAAGACTTCCGGTAATGAATAGGACAGATAGCCCCGGAGCAGGTGAAGCTCCCAGTTTTCCGGATCGCGGCCCAAGGCTTCGCTTAAATGTTTTAATCCTTTGATGGCGTTTCCGTACATAGCGCCTGTCTCGCTTGAGTCCCTCCCGATGAGCGCCAGAGAGCTGCCATAGAATCCTTGAGCCACCGGATCGGCAGGATTAGCGGAGTACGCCTTTTCCCATAAATCGAATGCTTTTCTGGCAGCCCCTTGATTCCCGGATACTCCCAGGGAATGTAAACGTTTGGCTTCGGTAAAATATTCCGCCGGGTTGGCGGCCAGCGATAAGTTTGGATTGAGGTCCAGAGGAACTCGGTTGCGGCGGTGAACTGAAATTTTTTCCCGGGTTTGCTCACTGCACTCATTATAAAGATTCTGCCAAACCACTTCTCCTTCATTGTTTAGCCCTAAACGGAAGTAACAAATCCCGAGATTAAACAAGATTTCTTCGGTTTGATCCGTTCCGAGAAGTCCCGGATCTTGACGTAACTTTGCGGCCATGTATTCCAGATCGGTGATGGCGGTGGCGGTCCGGGCAAAAAAAACTTCCGGTAAGCGCATGCTATGGTTGGCCCGGATATAGCGTATTTTTATATTATCGGGCTGGCTGTTGACAAGAGCATCCATCACTTTCGTAGCTTTAATAGCGCTGGCAAACATTTCTCCGGTGTTTGTGGCGGTTCTCCCTTGTAACGACATACAGTCCGCATGATAGGTTTTCAGTAACGGGTTATCCGGATGTAAAACCATGGCTTTCGTAAAAAAGTCGGCGGCTTTTTTAACCTCCATTTTTCCTCCGGAGAGAGCCGCTTGATGAAGTCTGGCCCCTTCCTCCAAGAGGAGCGGAAAGGGTTGCAATAACATATAAAAACTATCCGTATTTTGGCAGCCATTGGCCGTTTCTTTCGGAGCCAACAAAGTCTTGTATTTGGGATCTTGCGATTCCAGGATAAGTTTTTTTAAGATGGATTCGGATGCCGGTTCATCCCCGAGGTTTTGATAAGCGATACTTAAGTTATACATGAATTGAAAATATAAGTCAGCCGGAATACTATCGGGATATTTTTCGTAACAAGAAATCACAAATTTACAATCTTCGATGGCCGAATCACTCCGGTGAAAATACATTTCCGGCAGGTTCACGCAGACATTTCCCCGGATAACCCGGATTTCAAAGTTATCGGGCTCATGGGCCACCGCTTCATCCAAGAACTTCAAACCCCGGATGACGTTGGCGGAACGCTCGATGGAATCAGTTAGATCCCGCCCCAAAAGGCAAAGGGTACTGCCATAATAGGCCAGAACCAAATTATTATCCGGAGCTTGTATCCGCGCTTGCTCCAATAACCGGAGTGCTTCCCGGGCGGAATCCTTGTCGCCGTCAACTCCTTTTTGATATTGATCGGCAATCAGTTTATACAACTCAATCCATGATAAGCTGTCGCATGATTTTGGTTTCCTTGGCGATGCGGTTTTTTTTGAATTCATTTCGCTCCTCCTTTTCGTATCCGCCAATGAACAGTGAGTTGTGGGATAATAACTCCCGTTTGAATTTATCTTAATAATGCTGCTTTAAAGTATTGATGATAAATCGCCGGAGCAAAAATATAATTTCGCTGGGTAGTGATATAATATACGCAACGAAAAATATAATTGTACGATAGGTTTTGTCACATTTTTTAATGAATATGGAATACAAGATAATCCTCCCAAGAGATTAATTTTCCAAGCCAATCCTCTTTTTGTTTTGATCCGGTATTACATTCCATATAGTTTTTTTGATATTGTTCTAAAAAGGATATTTTTGGGAACCATGATAAAAACTCTTTGGTTCTGGGTTTAGGTTAAATGGAATTCCAGGAAATTACCTTTTCATGATAAAAAATGATATAAAAATGATTCCAAATTTAGTCCGGTTTCATAAACTATTTCAAACGTCAAATTAAATATTATCTACGGTAAATCATTGTGATAAGGCACTCATTCATGGTTATCCGACTGTAGTAACTTTGTAGAACGGGTGAAATATGATTATTAGAAAATGACGTTTTCTCCGGCAACCTATAAATTTCTTATTATGTTTTGTCTGGAGGAGATTTTAAATGAATCCACAAGAAAAACTTAAACAATTAAATCAAATATTGGAGCATTGTAAAAAAGCCCCCTTTTATAAAAATCGGATTCCGGAACACCCGTTATCCTCCTTACAAGAATTAAAGTCCATTCCACTGACCACCAAGGAGGATCTACGGAGAGAATCCCCTTTTGGTCTCATCGCGGTACCCGAGGAGGAACTTTTCCAATATCACGAGTCGTTTGGGACAACCGGAGTCCCGGTATCAGTCTGGTTAACCAAAGGCGATCACCTTGATCATGCCCGGGAACTGGAGAAGTGGGGTGTGGATTTTAAACCTGATGATGTAGTGTTGATTAGGTTTCCGTATGCAATTTCAGCTGCCGCTCACATTGTTCATGAGGCGGCTAAATCGAAACAATCGTGCATTGTGCCGGTTGGATCGCGTTCTACGGACAGCCCGTTTCCCAAAGTTGTTCGATTGCTGCGCGAATTAAGAGTAACAGTTCTTTGTTGTTTACCGCTCCAAGCGCTTCTCATTGCCGAGGCCGCAGAAATGTTAGGGTTCAAACCCAACCGGGACTTTCCGAGTTTACGAGCTATCGGTACCGCCGGAGAACCTCTTTCCAGAGCACGCCGTCAAATGTTGCAAGATATATGGAGAATTCCCATATTCGACCATTATGGAATGACCGAAATTGGTGCGGCGGTGATAGATTGCCGCTATGGCCAACCTCATCCGGCGGAAGATTATTTTATCTTTGAATTGCTCGGAGATGATTTACAATCCGATGTAGAACCGGGGGAATTAGGCTATCTGGTTGTAACAACCCTTTGCCGGAAAGCAACGCCAATGGTCAGATATTTGACCGGGGACCGGGCAAAGCTGGTCAATGTTCAATGCCAGTGCGGTAAACAACAAGTTTTGGAGGTTCACGGCCGTCAAGAATTTACGATTGCCGTTGAAAACAAGGTTTTGGATATCTGGGATCTGGAAGAGATCGTTTCCCATCTCCCCTGCCACCGTTTTTGGGTAGTAGGTCCGGCGGATCAAGGATTGGAATATGTGGTAGAACAAGAAAAAGAAACAGACGAAATAACCTCCGAGTTGGTAGATGATTTAAAAAACAAGTACCAACTCGATTTATATTTTAAAATTGTTCCAAAGGGAACGCTCTATGATAGGAGCGAGTTGTTATATGAAGAAACGGTTGGTATGCCGCAATATATTTATAAGGCTCAAGAAATAGAGCAAAAAGGAATAATTAAGGCGGTATTACGAAAGGAGATATGAAATTGACCGAAGACAGACAAAGGGAAATTTGGTTCGACGGGCGGTTAATTCCCCTCTCCGATCAAAGTCTATGGAGTCTAGTAAACAATTCTCCCATTAATAAAGTCCTGGTTTCCCTAGAACAACGGCAATCGGGCCATTTCCCGAATAAAACCGAGTTAATAACTGAGATTAACCAAGAATCCGACTTAGCGGATTTGCAACCGAATGAAACGGTGTTTTCCGGCGATTTATTTTTGCTGGGCAAGGCTAAAAATGCCGTCGTAAAGACGTGCGCCTATTTTTTTATCAATAACAATGAAATGCTGGAAAAGGCGTGCCGGGATGCGACCAACTATGATTATGCCATTGTCGATTTTGACTTGCCGACGAATATTCCTCTGGAGTTGTTTATTGCCCGGCTTCAGAAACAGAGAACCATTCTTTTAAGACGGGTAAACAATGTTTCAGATATGGAAGTCGCTTTTGGTGTCATGGAAGAAGGCAGTGACGGCGTATTATTCTCCGGAACGGACCCCAAAGAGATTCAACTACTTGGCGGTTATTTGTCACGGGCCGGTTGCCGAAAAATCCAATTATGCCCGTTGATTGTTAAAGAAACTCATCATATCGGCATGGGTATGCGGGCTTGTATCGATACTACCGGTTTCATGACGGCGGAAGAGGGTATGCTTATCGGTTCAACATCCGCTGGAGGGATTTTAGTTTGCTCTGAAACCCATTATTTATCGTACATGAATTTCCGTCCGTTCCGGGTTAATGCTGGAGCAATTCATGCTTATGTTTGGATGCCGGATGACACTGCAGAATATATTTCCGATTTAAAAGTGGGTAGAAAGGTTCTCTGTGTTAACTGCCGGGGTGAGGCCCGGGAACTTAGCGTCGGACGGGTAAAACTTGAAGTAAGACCATTATTGGTTATCCAGGGGGAAGCCTTAGGGAAGGATTTGAATGTTGTAGTTCAAGATGATTGGCAAATCAGATTAATGGGAGTGGATGGACAACCAATGAATTCAACATTGATTCGCCCCGGTGACCAGCTATTGGCTTATGTATGTGAGCCCGGGCGGCATATGGGAATTAAAATCGATGAAACCATTATTGAGAATTGAGAAAGTATGAATCAATCCGGGAGCACTCCCAAATAAGACCACATTGTAAATATGGTAACGTCGCCTTTGATGGCAAGACATTTTAATTACGTAAATAGAACACTAAAATTACCATCGGACTTATCAATAATATGCAATGAAAATGGGGAATTTGAATTCCCCATTTAACACGAAAATAAAGAATTTGAACTCACCCTTTTGTTTTCGCCTTCTTTGAAGGCGCACTCTCTTTTGCGAAATAGAGGGGAAAGGCCTTGTCAGGCATGAGATTGTAAAGCCCTTAGTCTAAAAAGCATTGTGGTTACTCTCTCTTTCGCAAAAGAGAGAGCTCGGGTTCGGAGAACCCGCCGAGTGAGTTAATAACCCGAAAAAACGCGCTTGCTTTACATATTTTCATTCCTGGTTGCGCCCTACAGGCATGGGCAGTTAGTATGAAGATTTTAAATGTGTGGTAAGGGGGTTGATCTGATGAATAATCAGATATTTAATCATAAGGTAATCGATTTCGTGCCATTTTTAAAAGATCGATTAACAAATCTTCTTTTACAAATGGATGGCTCGACGACCCGGACGATTGCAGCTCTTGTCGGAGGTACGATAACTATCAATATAAAACATCAGGAAATTATCCAATATAATGAGTTACCTGGTGAAATTCAATCCTATTTCTCCGGAGAGGGTCCTTTTCTTCACAGGGTTTCATCATTGAAATATCAAGGGGATTGTTTGTCGGATAATGCCGTTTTTGCCGACATCAATTCCTTATCAGCGGAACTCCGGGAAAAAATTTATCAAGGGCAGATTCCTTTGGGTTTATTGATTGCCGCTTTGGAATACCGGAGGCAGTTTCTTGAATGCGCTCAAATGAAACTTGATGAATTACAACCTCTGTTTACTCCCGTTCATTTATCTTCAGGAGAATTGCCGGTTAAAAAATATCTTGTCATCGGGGATCGAAGATGTTGTTTTAATATCTGTGAAATTTTCCATTTGGAGAAGCTACTGAGATATTTTTTGGATTTTCCTTCACTTGAATCCGAAGAACTGAAATCAAAGACTTAAATGAAGATTCAATCGAAGATATCTTTATGATGGGAGGAATACTGATTTCAAATAAGCTACGGGAGTCATATATTGGAAGCGCCTGTTTTTATCCAATTGTACCGGTGGAATGGTTCTCCGTTCTTGTAATAAATGAAAGCGGGGAGTGATCATAAAATGATCTCGAATCAAAATAATTCTTCAAAATGTTCTGTTATACTCAAAAAAAATAAAAAAGATCCCTATGTAAGCAAAGCAATTGAACGTTGCAAAAGTAAACTAAAAGATCGGTGTTATTCATTATTAACAGGCCAAAACAAGTGAATATGAAAAATTCTTCGGCTTTTTTTTGGGCTTTAAGCCATAAAAGTTATCGATGATGAAATCATGATTTAACCAATTAAAAAGGGACTGACCCGAGGTGGGACAGCCCTTTTTAATTGGGGTGTCCCCATAATCCTTTTTTCGCCAATAGCCAATCCCACATTTTCGGTTCAGCATAGGCTCTTGACCAATAGTCATGCAATGTATTAAGGTCTGTTTTGCCATCGCCCCGTTTGTAATGCCCCCCGTTGTCAAGACACGGATTCAGAAAAATAAGTTATGCTCCTTTCCGTGTTTCATGATATGAAATAGCTCCACAGAGCTGACTTCCAAAATAAGCTTGAAACGGGGTTTTCTCATC
>JAEZJQ010000075.1 GCA_023436305.1 Bacillota bacterium | reverse complement strand
ATATTGGGCCGGCAATCCCCAACCTAATCTCGGTCATTGAATATTTTTTATGTTGCCTCATGGGGGAGGGGGGAACTATGCCCTTTTTTAGTTGTATTCTTCGTTTTCGTGCAATCTTGATGCTGGTCAAAACCAAAATATGCGTCCCCAGATCTTCTGACCCCCGAATTCGAATTATTGAAATTCCATAGCCGCATTCGACCGCGTGTTTCGGCGCGCTTTTTTAAGCACGACATCAGCGTGTTCCCTAAATTGAGCGGAATTCTAATTTTACTAATCCCAAATGCTTACGAGTGTTTGGGACTTTTTTGCCCGCTCGATTTCGGAAACACTCCTATGTGTTAGGTGATGTAGGACGACATTATTTTCTGGCCACATGGATGTGGCCTTTTACGATATTCTTTTTTACTTGTTTTTAAGATTTACTCTTTTTAAAACAGCTTCAATTTTCAACGCATCCATTTCTGAGTCGGCCTCCCAAAATTCTATTATAGTATTTTCTAAGGGAAAACTTGCAGGATCTCCACAATAACCCAATGGATCAAATGTATCTTGCGGTTTTAAATTCTTTGCTAATTTTTCATTTACTTTTTGAGGGTAATATGTAAACATTACAGCTGTTTCAATAGCTCCAGCGTGATAATCAGGCTCATACTTACCTTCTCGTGGCGCCGGAAAGGCAGGTGGATTTTCCACCTCAATATCTAGGTTTCCCATATAATATACGTGCATATCAGTATTTTCGTTTATTATTTTTATAGATTGCTCAATAGTATCTACATGTGTAAGATCTCCGTGCGCATTCAAAATAAAAGCATACTTGAAGCCCCATGAATTTAAAGAAGTAAAAATATCAATTAACATTGCTTTAAATGTTTCCGGTCTGACTGAAAATGTACCAGGATACTTCTTTACATCATTACTTATTCCCCAATAATATGGGGGTGCAATAACTGAATTGATCCCCTTTTGTTGTAATTTTTGTTTAAGAAATTTACATGCCAAATACGCGCAATAAACATCCGGACTTAAATCCATATGGGGACCATGCTCCTCAATAACGCCAATGGGAAATAACACTATATCCCCATTTTCTGCTGATTCTTTAACCTTAACCCAAGTCATTTCTACCATTGTGTCAGCAAATATAGACATATCTGTCTGTACCCCAAATTTCAATTCTTTATTACTCATTAGATCACCTCATATGAATTTTTTATTATTTCATTAGATTTTTTAGCCGCTTGGACGGCGGCGTCCTTGTCGTCCTATGTCACCTAACGTCCCGCCGTTCCTGACGCACCTGAGCTTAGCGTTACAACGCTTAGCGAAGTTCTGTGGTGCAGGGGAGCTTACTTCTTCGAGTTCACCTACTTTAGCGCCACAAACCAAAAGCAGGAACGGTCTTGTTGAACTAAACCGCTGTCGCGGTGGCTTTAGTTAGTGGATTAAGCCCCTACTTTAAATTTTCAACTCAGTCAATCGTTACCTATTAATTCCACAAAGTTATATCCATTCCTTTATGATCTATATTGCAACTTCAAAGTTGTAAAAAAATCTAAAGGAGTGGTTTTTATGTCCGAATGGCATGAGAAGATGTTACAAGAAATGCAACTCAGAGGTTTTAGCCCCAATACCCAAAAAACCTACCTCAAACACCTCCAACACTTCGAAAAGTTCTACCAAGCCCCCGCCAAACAACTTAATCAAGAAGACCTGCGAAATTATTTGCTTTATCTAATCTCCGTCAAAAAAGTCTCCGGTGAATACGTCGACAGTGTTTACAGCGCTTTGAAATTCTTTTACGAAAAAACCTTGGACCGTACTTGGAATATGACTGAGGTTCCCCGACTCAAACGGACTAAAAAATTACCCGCGGTCCTGTCCCGCAATGAAATCAGTCTTGCCGCAACCGGCATTGTCCCAAATGCCAAGGTTTAGCCAAGGAGCACTGGCTTCTCGAACGGGAACGAGATTTGTTGAATGTCGGTTACTTCCATGTGGTCTTTACGGTCCCGGATTCTTTGAATACGATTGCTTTGCAAAACCAAAAAGTCTTTTATTCTCTGCTTTTTAAGGCGGCTTCCGGAACTTTGGTGGAACTCTCCCGGGACCCCAAGTATTTAGGGGCCGAAATTGGTATCATTTCAGTCCTGCATACTTGGGGCCAAAATTTGATGGACCATCCCCATGTCCACTGCATCGTTCCCGGCGGCGAATTATCCTTCGATGGGATCCGCTTTGTCCGGTCGCGGGAAAAGTTCTTTATCCCGGTTAAGGTCTTGTCCCGGAAGTTTCGCGGTAAGTTCCTGGCCCTTTTGAAAGAGGCGTACCAAGATGACGAACTCCGGTTTTACGGTAAGCTCGGACCTTTATCCGGAAAACTTAAATTTCAAAGTTTAATTGATGCTTTGTATCATAAAGAATGGGTGGTTTACTGCAAGAAACCATTTAAAAGTCCCTGGCATGTCTTACGTTATCTAGGTCGCTATACGCACCGGGTGGCAATTTCAAATCAAAGAATCGTTAGTCTTCAGGATGATCGAGTGACTTTTACTTGGCGCGATTACAAGGATAAGAAACAAACTACCAAGTTGATGACTTTGAATGCTTCCGAGTTTATCCGCTGTTTTTTGTTGCATGTTTTGCCCAATCGGTTTGTGAAGATTAGGCATTACGGTATTTTTAGTAACCGGAACCGTAATCGGAAATTACGTCTGTGTCAAAAGCTCACTTGTTCAAAAATCCGGGAAGCCCAAAAGCTTTCAACGGTTGAATTGTTATTAAAGCTGACCGGTTTGGATCTCCGGGGTTGTCCTTGTTGCGGTAAAGGGATGATGGTTACTAAACAGTTATTTGGTCAACAATTTCAAACGTAAGCAACGATAATTTAATATTTTTTTATGTTGCCTCTCGGGGGAGGGGGAAGCTATGCTTTTTTTAAGGAAAATGTTTGTTTTTCGGCTCTTTTCGACTACTTGGGCCGCTCCTTGTTTTGATATCTGCGGTTATTGCCTTCCATGATGTTACATTTTGCGGGATTACAAATTGCTATATTCTTTAATGCAAGTATCTATAATAACTTTTCGGGTTCGATAAAATAACTTATCTTTTTAACTTAGCCCGTAATTCAATAAAACTCTTTCAACCTACTAATACCATTATTCGGAACATCTTCGTTATCCAATAATTGGGGGGAAATTATTAACCACCTATATCCCCCTCGATTTTCCATTGATCCATTCCCTCGCTAACAGGAACAAACCCAAACTTTTCGTACATTTTAACCGCTTTGTCGTTGCAAGCGGCAACCGTCAAAAAAATCGGCGTACGATGAGTTTGTTGAAGTTTCGCTACAATAAATTTCAATAACTTCGTCCCGTAACCTTTGCCCTGAGACTGCGGAGCGACCATCACTCTCTCGATTTCATAACAGTTTTCCTCTTTGTTGTGATAAATCCGGATGCTTCCGACAAGCTCATCGTTTTCGAACCAAAGATACGTTTCGCGTTTTTGAACTTCGTCAAGCGGGAAAAATTGGCGTATATTGCTGTGCATTTTGTGAAATAAATCAGCGAAAATATCATTTCCGACCTTTTGATATATATCGTAATATTTGTCTTCAAACAAAATCAACTTCGGCTCTAAATCTGAAGTGACAGCCCCGCTATATACTCCATTTTTGTAAACCAGGCGTAAACAATGCCGTTTGCTTCGTCGATTCGATACGGATAATTTTCTTTCATAATTTTTTCTCCTTTTAGAAACCAACAATACACTGAAAAACCACTATGTAAACAAACTTTCATTTTAAATATACGCAATAAGTTATGCAAACTTACGAGTAATATCATAAAGTACTACGTTCACGGTTCAATCATCGGAGTTTGAAACAAACAATTTAAGCATAACCAATGTTTTTGAATACACCACCGTTAAACAATCCTTAATTTATGGTTTTGGTTCTTCGGCGGCGCGGTAAATTCATTTCAATTGCCGCCATGATGGCGGGCATCCTCTGTCTGCCCGATGTCGCATAACGCCTCTGTATCTCCGACGTCTTCCAGGCTTAGATAGCTCCTATCTTAGCCTGAAAGATGTGGGCAGGATGACCTCCTGAACCCGCTCCTTGAACGTGCTTCTTGCATGCCCTGAAATGGAGATATATTGTTAGATGACGTGCACCGGCCCCTTGTTCAGAGAGCCCCACGGAGGGGGCTCCCTTTATCAAAGCTTCATAATACCTCTTCAGTCGTACTTTATAAAAAATATAAAATAATTCAACCACACATTTTACCCATTAATGGGAAATTATTTAAAGATATAGCTTATCAACTTCCCCATTCATAATATAGGGTAAAAATTGCTGTATCTTATCAAAAGACCAATTCCACCATTGTATCTGCTGTAATTTATTAATTGTTTCCTCATCAAAACGCTTTTTGATTTCTTTTGCGGGAATACCACCAACAACTGTATATGGAGGAATATCCTTTGTTACAACTGCTCTTGTTCCTATGATTGCACCATCACCAATATGAACGCCGGATAATATAACTGCTTCATATCCTATCCAAACATCATTATCAATTACAATGTCACCCTTATTATCCCATGCAGACTTAACATGTTTTTTATCTAAACTCCATTCTTCAAAGAATAATGGGAATGGATAAGTTGAAAGTGATTTAAGAGTGTGATTGGCACTGGTAAATAGAAACTTTGCTCCACAAGCTATGGAACAAAACTTACCAATAATCAATCTGTCCTTATTGATAGGATAGTGATATAGCACATTATTCTTTTCAAATTGCGTAGGGTCAGAAACAAAATCATTATACATAGTATAATCGCCAACTATGATATTAGGATTTGTAATTATACCTTTCAAATATACTGTTTCAAAGTCATTGGTTCGCGGGTATATTTTTTCATCTGGAATAGTCATAAAAATCCTCCTAAGTTTTATTCTTTATTCAACTATTCCAGTAATTACAATGCACTTTTTCACTTTATCACCAACCTTCAATTATATAAATAATTTTAGTTCACGTTTTCTTACAAATACGATATAATCAATTCTTCAAAGCCCTGCTCAAAAAATGAAGCGCATGGATGCGCGCGCTTTTCGGTGCATGTCATCTAACGTCTCCGAGTTTGAGACGTTGGAGAGGCTTAGATAGCTCTTATCTTAGCCGAACCAATGTGAGCGAGCCGCATCATGAATCAACTTCATTGACAAAACACCCTGAATTATCTTGCCTCTTCGAGTTAACATCTTCGAAAAACCGCGCCCCGCAAGCTCAAACTATGTGATATATGACGCACCGTCGGCCCTAATTTGAAGGTTGTCCACGGACGGACAACCCCTTTCAAAATTCTTTTTACATCACCATTCCGCCATCAACATTAACGACCTGGCCAGTTATGTATTTAGCTAAATCAGAAACCAAGAATAAAACAGCATTAGCCACGTCTTCTGGCTTTCCATATAAATTCATTGGTATTTGTGATAACATCTTTTGAGATACTTCTTCAGAAAGTACATGAGTCATATCTGATTGAATAAACCCCGGAGCTATAGCATTAACATTAACCCCACGTTCTGCCAATTCTCTTGCAGTTGTTTTAGTCAGACCAATTAAACCAGCTTTAGAAGCTGAATAATTTGCTTGTCCAACATTCCCCATGAGACCAACCACACTTGCAATGTTAACAATACTTCCAGAGTTTTGTTTTAACATCTGCTTGGAAACTAGTTTGGTACAAATAAATGCTCCTGTTAAGTTTATCTTCAATACTAAATCCCAATCATCTTGTTTCATCATCATTAAACGGGCATCTCTGGTTATCCCAGCATTATTTACAAGAATATCAATCCTTGAAAATCTATTTATAATCGACTTTACTGCTTCCTTTGTTGACTCTTCAGAAGAAACATCATGTTTTAAAGCAATAGTTTCTACACCATATTCTTTTGAAATTTCCTCTGCTGTTGATATTGCCATAGTTTCATTAATATCAGTTATAATAATTTTTACCTTTTCTTCTGCAAGTTTTTCTGCAATAGCTCGTCCAAGTCCACGTGCACTTCCTGTAACAAATGCTACCTTGTCTTTTAACCCTAAATCCATACAATTATCTCTCCTTTTGTTGTTTTGTCATTCCGTTTTTATAATAGCGGCCACGATGCCCGCCGCTTTTCGCGGTATGTCATATATCTCCTCCATCTTCGACACTATCTCGTCTATGAAGATCAATTGATTTCTTCATAGACGACATTATTTGGTCTATTTAGCAATCATAGATATAATGTAGACGAAACTCTTTCGTTATAAAAACTATCAGTGATCGATTGACTTTCCATGAACTCCCATCTCTTTATATTTCGTGCCGATTCAAAGATCTCCTACCTAAAAATCCCATCACTTAATAATTTGTTTCCAATCCAAACCCACCTCCAATCCTCCTTCCCCAAAAACCAAAATTGTAATACCCGAAAAAAAGGATTTGGAAAACAAAAGCAAGAAATTTAATCATCATCAGTTTCAATCCGATACTTTTATAAACCGATTTTTTACTTCTATTTTTACCAAGACTTTTTATAAAGGAGAATGGAGATGCCGAATACACAGGGTTTGTTAATCGCCAAAGGAGACAATGATATTTACCTGCTGCCCAATATGGCCAACCGCCACGGGCTTATCGCCGGGGCCACCGGCACCGGGAAAACCGTAACCTTGAAAGTGATGGCGGAGTCATTCAGCGAGATTGGGGTGCCGGTGTTTCTGGCGGATATCAAGGGCGATCTTTCCGGAGTGTGCCAGGCGGGAGCCAAGAATCCCAAACTGGAAGAGCGCATCAAAAAGCTGGGTCTGAATGACATCGACTTTCAGGATTATCCGGCCCAGTATTGGGATGTCTTTGGTGAACAAGGGCATCCGGTGCGGACCACCATTTCGGAGATGGGGCCGTTGCTCATCTCCCGGTTGCTGGATCTGAACGATACCCAGAGCGGGGTAATGAATCTAGTGTTCAAAATCGCCGATGACAACGGGCTTTTGATCCTGGATATGAAGGATCTGAAGTCCATGCTTGAGTATATCGGTGAGAATGCCTCAGAATTTACCACCGAGTACGGTAATGTTTCCAAACAAACTATCGGCGCCATCCAACGTGGGCTCCTAACCCTGGAACAACAGGGGGCGGAACAGTTTTTCGGGGAACCGGCGTTGCAAATCAGTGATCTGATGAAAATCGATAATCAAGGTAAGGGTATGATCAATATCCTGGCGGCGGACAAACTGTTTCAGTCGCCCAAACTTTACTCCACCTTCCTGCTATGGCTCATGGCGGAGCTTTTTGAAGAGCTTCCCGAAGTGGGCGACGTGGACAAGCCCAAAATGGTTTTCTTCTTTGACGAAGCCCATCTGCTGTTCAATGAAGCCCCTAAGGCGCTGCTGGAAAAGATCGAACAGGTAGTCCGCCTGATCCGCTCCAAGGGAGTCGGTATCTATTTTGTCACCCAGAACCCGCTGGATATTCCGGACACAGTGCTGGGCCAACTGGGGAACCGGGTACAGCACGCCTTGCGCGCCTATACCCCCAAGGATCAAAAAGCGGTGAAGGCGGCGGCGGAAACTTTCCGCTCCAATCCCAAGCTTGATGTGGCGCAAGCCATTACCGAACTGGGCGTGGGTGAGGCATTGGTCTCTTTTTTGGACGGGGAAGGCCGTCCCGCTATCGTCGAGAAGGCCTATATCATGCCCGCCAAGAGTCTTTTCGGCCCCATAACGCCCGAGAATCGACAGGAAATGATCCGTAAATCACCGGTATACGGCGAATATGAAAAAATGGTGGACCGGGAATCCGCTTATGAAGTCTTAAAAAAGAAAGCATCCCGGAAAGAAGCGGGGCCGAAACTGAAACCGGAAAGAGAATCTGAACGGGAACCGGAACGGCGGCCGGAGCGGGACTATGACTATCCACGGGAACGGCGTTACGATTACCAGGGATACGGGCATCAGCGCCGGGGCCGGCCCAAGGATACCATGATGGAAAAAATGGCCAAGCAAGCGGTCTCCACGTTGGGCCGGGAATTGGTCCGGGGAATTTTGGGATCGCTGTTAAGGTAGTGTAGGACGTGGGAACCTTTCATCATCATTTGGGTGAAGGGTTTTTCGCTTCAATGGGGGAAATTGATAATTTTGGGGAATTGGAGTAAAATTACTTTGTCGATTAATTCGGCAGATGGAATATGGAAAAAGGGTGGTTGGGGGATGGAGTATAAGGCGGATTTGCATGTCCATTCGGTTTTTTCGGTGGATGGCCACGATACTTTGCGGGATATGTGTTTGGCGGGGATTGAGAAGGGGCTTCAAGTGATTTGCTTTACGGAGCACCTGGACTATAATCCCCAGGATCAGGGGTATGGTTTTTTCGATAAGGCCGGTTTTTTCCGGGCCATCGATGCCGTTCGGATGGAATTTGAGGGGGAAATTGAGGTTTTGAAAGGGATCGAATTCGGGGAACCCCACCGATATCCGAAGGAATTCGAAGCGGCATCGAGGGATAATTATGATTTGATCCTGGGGAGCGCTCATTTTGTTGACGAGTTATTTGTCGGGGAGCCGGAATTAGAACAACGGTACACCAAGGAAGAGATATTTGACAAGTATTATCAAGAAGTGTTGGCGGCGGTTAAGTTTGGCGGTTTTGACGTTCTGGCCCATTTTGATTTCCCCAAACGGTATTTGAAGGAATCGTTTCCCGGGAATGACATGATCGATGAGATTGTGAAGATCATGGCTCAAAACGGGATTGCCATGGAACTCAATACTTCATCGCTGCGCAAGGGCCTTGATGAATGCACACCCGATCTGCCGGTGATTCAAATATATGTCCGGGCCGGATTGGGCCGGATTACCGTGGGCTCGGACGCCCATCGGACCAGTGATGTGGGGACGGGGATTGACCGGGCGGGGGAACTGATAAGCTTAACCGGATGTATTCCGGGAGTTTTCAAACAAAGAAGATTTGTTCAGTTGTAACGACTGATGAGTGTTGAAACATTGGAAAAAGGGAATTATGAACGGAGTGAATATGGTAAAACCGGATGGGATTTTGTTTGATTTCAGTGATACGCTGCTTGGCGAGGAATTTGATGCCTTGAAAGGCAATGCGCATCTATTACGGTATGCCAGAAATCCCCGGCTGTTGTCTGTGGAAGATATTCAAGCGGCGGCGGAGGAACTGGATCAAGAATTGCGGCCAGTCTCCGAGGCATCCATGATCGAGTTTCATGACGAATGGTTTGCCCGACTTCTTTATGAACGTCTGGCGGTATCATTTCCGGCGCGTTTTGATCTGCAATTGGAGTTTTGGAAGGCTTCATTAAGATTTTTTCCGGAACCGGGGATTAAGAAATTGTTACATTATTTGAAACAGCGCCGGATTAAAATGGCGGTGGTCAGCAATACCTCATTTCCGGGAAGAATATTGCAATGGGAGCTTAAAAAACATCAGTTGCAAAATTTTTTTGAATTCGTTATCGCCAGCGCCGATTACGGAGTCCGTAAGCCACACCCGTTAGTCTATGAGGTTGCCGTGAAAAAACTGGGGATACCCAAGGAATCGGTATGGTTCGCCGGAGATAACTTGAGATATGATGTGGCAGGGCCTCAAAAATATGGATTACGGTCAATATGGTATAATAAGCAGGGTAAAGTGAGTGAAGAAATTCGACCGGACTTGGAAATCAAACATTGGGAGGAATTGGTTAACTTTTTAAAAGATTTAAAAGAAAATTAGACAAGATTTACAGGATTAGTTTTTTTATTTATAATAACTCCAACAAATACCTTGAGTAAATAATCATATTAACATTCAGGCTTGGTTTATTTTACAATCAATCCCGTAAATCCTGTTAATCCTTCTTGTAGTGTATTTTTTGTCGCAACGGTAGTTTGGTCTAATTGTTACATAAATATAATTATATAAAAAGGGGATCGATACATGAGCAATCCAATAGTACTTGATGGCAAAACATTGGCGAAGCAGATTGAGGAAGACCTGAAGGTCAGAGTGCAAAAGATTAAGGATAAAGCCAAGCAAACGCCGGTTTTGGCCACTATTATCGTGGGGGATAATCCGGCGTCGGTGACGTATGTGAAGATGAAAGGAAATGCCTGCGTGCGGGTGGGTATTGAACCACTCAAAATCGAGATGCCGGAAAGCACTACCACCGTGGAACTCCTGGCCAAAATCAAGGAGTTAAACGAAGACCCGCGCGTCCACGGCATTTTGCTGCAGCACCCGGTCCCATCACAGATTGATGAACAGCAATGTTTCAATTCCATATCGCTTGCGAAGGACGTGGATGGGGTCAATACCAGCACCTTCGGCCGGATGACCATGGGATTGGACGCATTTAAAAGCGCCACGCCGCTGTCTATACTGACTATCCTGAAACATTATAAAATCCCCATGGAGGGCAAGGAAGCGGTAGTGGTGGGCCGGAGCCCGATTTTAGGAAAGCCGGTGGCCATGATGCTCTTAAATGAAAATGCCACGGTGACTATCTGCCATTCCCGAACCAAGAACCTGCCGGAGATCGTGAAACGGGCCGATATTGTGGTGGGAGCGGTGGGAAGAGCGAAGTTCATACAAGCGGACTGGATCAAGGAAGGCGCCGTACTGATGGACGCCGGGTATAATGCGGGGAATGTGGGAGATATCGACCTGGAGAACGCGGCCCCGAAAAGTTCGGCATACACTCCGGTGCCCGGCGGGGTTGGACCAATGACGATTGTCAGTTTGATAAGCCAGACGGTGGAGGCGGCGGAGAGGTATTACCGGTGAGTGGGGAGTTGTGAGTTACGAGCTTGAGTCCCGAGTCGCGAGTCCCGATTCTTGGGTTTCGAGTTAAAAGATTGACGTGATTTCTAATTCTTTAGAAGCAATTTTAATATTTATTGATCAGGGAATTTATTGTCGCATTGGAGAATTATACATAAATTAAAGAAAATAAGGCATGACGCTTATAGTAATAAATGGTAAAAGAAATGTAGAGGATTGCTACCAGGATAGGTTAGAAATACGAACTGGGGCGAGTCAAAAGCATTTCTTTTTTTTCCCATAAGACTATCGACAATTTCTATGATAGAATAGACAATATTTATCGATACCACAGTAGAAGGTGTGATGCGATAATTGGCTAAAAAAAAATATATATTACTGATAACAGTAGTTATTTTAAGTTTAACAGCTTTTTTTGGCTGGAAAAACGTTGCTGACGCGTTAAAGAAAGAGAAGGCTTATCAATTTATGGTAAACGGCCAAAAGTGGTTCACCGTTTCTAAAAAAGATTCCTTGGAGAGCCTGCTGAGCGCGTACCAAAAACATTACCTAGCAAATATTGATAAAAATGCCCGGATTAAAAGGATTGCTTTTTCACAAACAGTTGAGATTGTTGAAGTAGTAGTTCGGCCGGAAGAAGTTAATTCGTTAAAAATGGCTAAAGAAAAGATCTATGCCGTTGAACGCGAAGCAGTAGAGATAGAAGTAAAACAAGGAGATAATTTTTGGAATCTAGCCAAGGCAAATAATGTAACGGTAAATGACTTGGAAATATTAAATCCTGATATTGATCCGGAAAAAATATTTCCCGGGGATAAACTGATAATTAAGCCTTTAAATCCGGTGTTGGATGTCGTAATTGAACTGGAAAATACGGTTGTGGAATCAATTCCCTTTAAAATAGAATATAAAAAAGATAATAATCTCTACAAAAGCCAGAAAAAATTCATTCAAGAGGGTATCGAAGGCCAAAAGGAAGTAAGATATAACATTACCCTTCTCAATGGTTATCAAAGACACTTGAAAATAAAGAATGAAACAACGGTAAAAGAGCCGGTCAACGCAATCGTTCAAATAGGAACCAGAACGACGGTATTTAAAAGCGGTAGAGTAAATTATGGTGTAGTAAGCGGTAAAAGGATCTCCAGCCGTTACGGGTTCCGGATTCATCCAATTACGGGACGGAAACGGTTTCATGATGGTTTGGATATAGCAGCGGCTTATGGTAACGGAGTATATGCTTACACTGGCGGCAGAGTTGTTGAAAGAGGCCGGAATGGAGGATACGGTAATTGCGTCTTAATTGATCACGGTAATGGTTTGAAAACAAGATACGCGCATTTATCGAAAATATCTGTAGGAATTGGACAAAAGGTTGGGACAGGAGATAAAATCGGAGCAGTCGGTTCTTCGGGTAACAGTACCGGTCCTCACCTCCATTTTGAAGTCATCAAAAATGGCCGGACAAAAAATCCATTAAACTATCTCTAGGAGTCTGTGCGGCTAATTGGTTTTCGAAGCGTATTTAGTATCAAGTGATATATTCTAATATAACATATAGTGGTTTTAAAACATATAATAGTTTTAAGTTATTAAAAAGTGTTACGCGCACAGACTCTAAAATTTATTCCATTGGACATATTTGAAAAGCTTCTACTGAAAAAAGCCCTGGTAATTAAGGGCTTTTTTTATACTGTAAGAAGGTTGCGATTTTTGGTTAATCGGACGGGATCAACCCCAATGAGATGATGTTTTGCCGGTTATAAAATAAACTGCTCCCGTAGTAGGAGCAGTAGAATCCAAGCCAGTTTGGCGGCTCGAATTGCCTGCCGGTTTGTTGTCATCCAAGTCATGGTCTTTAGACTTCTCAATCTTTTAATACATTTTTTATATAAATTTTACAGTTATAACCGATACATTATATAGAGTCTTGCATTACCCAACCTCATCGTATCAAACTTACCTGCGCTAAAGTTTGTAGCCGTTTCCAATAAAATGGATTGACTTGCAACCGAATTTAAAGGAGGCTGGTTTTTATGAAGTCAGGACTTAAGCTTCCGTCCGTGAAAATCCCGCAGACTTGGCTGGATTGGATGAAAGCCAATAAAAAATTGGGGTGGTATTTCAGCGGTTTGATGATCGTCCTCGTGGTGGGATTTGGGGTCTATTCGCTATTTTTCAACCGGGGGGTCACCCTGGTGGGGATGAGTCCGGCAGGTGAAATCAGCCCTAAGACCAACCTCACGTTTACATTTTCAGCCGACATGGTGGCGGAGCAAGAGGTGGGAACTGTTTTCCGGGGCAGCCTGATTCGTTTCAACCCTGAGATTCCCGGAAAATACCGCTGGATCTCCCGGCGGGAACTGGAATTTCTTCCGGAAGCGCCCTTCCGGCCCTCAACCCGCTATCAACTGGAACTCCGGCCCGACCTGGCCAAGGATAAGGATAAATACCTGACGGGCAAACGGAACCGGGAGTTTTCCACCCATCGATTTAAAGTCAATAAGGTGGGAATCAGCTACAATTATCCGCCCAATCAGAAAAAAGGAATCCAAATGCAAGCCCGGATCGAGTTCAATTACCCCGTGGCTCCGCAGGAACTCCAAAAAGCCCTTCGTTTGAGCTATGAAAGGTGGGGCCGGGAGATAAAGTATAACATCAGCCCCAATGAGAAATCAGCCCTCTTTACCCTCACCAGTGAGCCGCTCTCGATAACCGGCAAGGATCGAAAGGTGGAATTGAATATTCCCAAAGGGTTCCGTTGTATCGGCGGTGATATTGGACTGGCGACCGATTATACCAGCAAAACCTCACTCGGGGCCAAAAAAGAACTGAAGATATTGGAAGTCACCGCTAAAACGGACAGTTCAAAGTGCTGGATCTCGGTCCATTGTTCGGAGCCCGTGGAAGCCGGGAGTGTTGCCAATTTCATTCAAATAACACCGGAAGTCGCTTTCAAAGCCAAGGTGGATGGTGAGTACATCCTGATTCACAGCGAACAATTTAAACCCGGTGATAGTTACAACTTGCGTCTGGCCGCCGGACTTCCGGCACTGAACGGGTTTCCGCTGAAAAGAGAACATGCGGCCGCGGGTGTGTTTGTGGACTTGGAACCGACGCTGAAATTTAATTCCATAGGCCGGTATTTGTCCAGTAAAGGGTTCTTAAACTTGGGCTTGGAGACGGTGAATGTCGCGAAAGTCAATCTGGAGATCAGCCGGATTTACGCCAATAATCTGGTGAACTATTTGAACAGTCTGGGCGGGGATGGTTATTATGATGAATATTACGAAAGCAAGTACCTATCCAGTTATAGAATTCCGGAGTACGGCCGAATCCTGGAGTCAAAAAATATCACCATCGCCGGCGGCAAGAATGAAACCATAACGACTCCCATTGGTCTGGGAGATTTTTTCTCGGGGAAACACAAGGGTATCTTTCAGGTGGTGGTTTACGATAACAATTACCGGTGGCGGCAGGACAGCAAATATGTGTTCATTACCGATCTGGGGATTCTGGCTAAGATGGGTGGCGATGAACTGACTGTCTGGGTGAACTCCCTGGAGACTTTGGAACCGAAATCCAATACCAAAGTAAGTTTGATTAGCAGGAACAATCAAACCATCGCCGTAGAAACCACCGATAACAATGGGCTGGCACGCTTCAAGCAATTGGAGAAGATTGCGGCCGGCTTTGATCCCTATATCATTCTGGCGGAGAAAGATAATGACTTCTCCTTTGTCAATCTTACCTCCAGTTTAATCTCCACCACCGACTTCGATGTGCGCGGCCGGACCGGCCTGGAATCCGGATATGAAGCTTTTTTGTATATGGATCGGGATGTGTTCCGGCCCGGTGATAAAGGCAATCTTGTCGGCGTGATCCGAGGCCCCAAGGCGTCGCTGCCCGGTGAATTCCCGTTGATTCTTGAGATCAAGCAGCCTGACGGACAGATATTCAAGCAATTGCAAGGCAATACCGGGACGCGGGGAGTTTGTGAATTCGGTATCGAAATTCCGGACTATGCCCAGACCGGGAAATACAGCGCCATTTTAATGGTGGCCGAGCGGGCTATCGGTGAAACCACTTTCAGTGTCGAAGAGTTTATGCCGGAGCGGATTAAGGTTACGGCCAAAACCGACAAAAACGAATATCATACCGGAGAAACCGCCGGTATTAAAATTGAGGGGATCACCTTGTTCGGGCCTCCGGCGGCTGGGCGGCGCACCAAATTGCGTGTGAAGGTGGAACCCGAGGCATTCAATCCACCGGGTTACCAATCCTATAGTTTTGGCGATTCGCGCCGGACTTTTACCAATATTGACGAAGAATTAGGGGATGACGAGCTGGATCAGAACGGGCTCGCCGGTTATCATTACACCGTTCCCCGGCAACTTACTCCCCCCGCTAAGCTGAAAGCTACATTTCAAGCAACGGTTATTGAAGAAGGCGGCCGGGCGGTAAGCAACTATAAAGTAGTGGCGTTACATCCTTACGACAAGTATATCGGCATCAAACCCCTGGTCGAGGAATATGGGGAAGTCGGGAAACCGTATCACATTAAATACGTAGCCTTGAACCCGCAAGGAGAACCGGTCCCCAACCCTGAGTTAAAAGTAGAGGTATATCATGTCACCTGGAATTCGGTATACCGGAAGGATTCGGAAGGCCGATATACATACGTATCGGAGGAAGAGCGCAACAAGGTTTACAGCGGTCCGCTACCGGCCACCGCCGGACCAAGTAAAGAAAACGGCTTTCAATATACACCCAAAGACTATGGCCGGTTTGAGATCGTCATCGCCGACTCCAAAAGCGAGGCCCGGGCCAGTTTGGGCTTTTACGCCAGTGGTTGGGGTTTCTCGCCGTGGGCCATGGAAAGCCCGGAGAAGATTCAATTGGACCTGGAGCAAAAAATCTACCGGGTTGGGAGTAGCGCCCGGCTCCAGATAAAAGCGCCCTTTTCAGGCAAGGCGTTGGTTACCATTGAACGGGGTCGGGTGTACGATCATCAGATTGTGAATTTAAAGAAGAATACCGGGGTGGTTTCCATTCCGGTGAAAGCGGAGTATCAACCCAATGTTTATGTTTCAGTCCATTTAATCCGGCCGGCCAAGTCATTGGAAAAGAACACCCCAGTACGGGCTTTCGGGACCATTCCTTTGATGGTGGATTGCAGCAATCATAATCTGAATATTCAACTGAAAGCACCGGCGGAGATTCGCCCCAACCGGGAGATTGAAGTCCAGGTCAATGTGAATAACGCCGGGAACCGGGCTTATTTGACCCTGGCGGCGGTGGATGAAGGGATCTGCCAGTTGACCAATTATGCGGCGCCCAACCCCATGGAGTTCTTCTATGGCAAGCGGGCTCTAGCCATTGAAAGTTATGATATATATGGTATGGTTTTGCCGGAAGTGGCCCCGATTCAAACCAAAGGTTCCCCCGGAGGCGGGGAAGACGAAGAATCCCAGATCCGCCGCCAGAATTTGAACCCGGTCTCGGTGCGCCGGGTAAAACCGGTTTCCCTCTGGTCCGGCCTGGTGAAATTACAATCCGGGACGGCCAAAGTGAAGTTTTCGGTGCCACAGTTCAACGGCACCCTTCGCTTGATGGCGGTGGTTTCTTCGGCGGCCGATTTCGGCTCGGCTCAGAAAAAGATCCTGGTCCGGGACCCCATCGTCCTGACTCCGACCTTACCGCGTTTCGTAGCCCCCCAAGACCAGTTTACCGTCCCGGTCTCCGTCTTTAACGGCACCGGCCGGGCGGGTGATTTTCGCCTGATGGTCAAGGCGGAAGGCCCGGTGGAATTCGCCGGGGATTCAGTGGCGGCGGTGAATTTGACAAACCAGGAAGAGAAGCTGGTCCGGTTCCGGCTCAAGGCCAAGAACGCCGTGGGTAAGCTGGCCTTTAAATTGACCGTGCAAGGCAATGGCCAGATCTGTGAGGTCAGCGAAGAGTTGGCGGTCCGTCCGGCGGCGCCCCTGACTCACCAATTGCTGTCGGGGACGATTACAGCTCAAAAACCGTTGAATCTTAACCTGGAGGCTAATTGGCTACCGGGTACCGCCGATTACAGCATCACCCTGGCCCCATTCCCGTCTGTGAAATTCGCCGGAAGCCTGCTTTATCTGTTAACATATCCTCATGGCTGCGTGGAACAGACCACTTCCCGGGTGATGCCCTTATTATACTTCGAGGAATTGGCGAAAGCCACCGCCACCGATGTTTTTAAGGGCGGTAATCCCGATTATTACATTAACCAGGGGATTGCCAAACTGGAATCGATGCAGTTGTGGGATGGCGGTTTTTCATACTGGCCGGGCGGCAATTATGGTTATGATTGGAGTTCGATTTATGCGTCCCATTTTTTGATCGAAGCCCGGAAAGCTGGTTTTACCGTCAGTGATCGGGTCTATAACCGGATGATATCCAATTTGATCAAGATCGCCAAGTCCAATCACCGGGATGAATATCATTTGCAGACCAAAGTTTACGCTCTCTATGCCTTAAGCCTGGCGGGAAAACCGCAAACCGGCGTCATGTCCTATTTGAAAAACTTTGCGCTGAATGATATGAGCCTATATTCCCGGGCCCAACTGGCGGCCAGCTATTTTTACGCCGGGGACCGGAATACCGCTCAAAATTTATTGCCGGTATCGTTCGCCGCATATAACGGCAGCCGTGAAACCGGGGGCAACTTCAACTCCGGAGTGCGGGCGGATGCGATTATATTAAGCGTACTGGCCGATGTGGAGCCTTCCAATCCCGCCGTTCCCAAACTGGTTGACCGGATCTCTAAGGAAGCCGATGCAATCGGTTACTGGGGAACCACCCAGGAGAATGCCTTCGCCTTGATGGCCGTGGGCAAAATATTATCCCGGACCCGGAATGATAATTATTCCGGGACGCTCATGGTGGGCAATAAGAAGTTGGCTGATTTCAG
>JAEZJQ010000135.1 GCA_023436305.1 Bacillota bacterium | reverse complement strand
GGGCTGATTCATAATGAAGGTGAAATCTGTCATCACTTACCGGCATTTACGGCAGAAACTATCGATACCACCGGTGCGGGGGATATCTTTCATGGAGCTTTTGCATACGGTATTTTGAAGAATTATTCACTGCTCGAGACATTACAAATGGCTTCCATGGCGGCCTCACTCTCGGTGTCCACCGCGGGAGGACGGCAGTCGATACCGGAGCTTTCCCTGGTACGGGAAAAGTTGCATGAACTTAAATTAATCAGCGATTAACCCGTCTTTGATTTCTATCGTTTCCAGCAAAGTCTCCAGGGTTTGACTTTTTACCATATCATTTTTATATTTGCAATGTTCAAATAAAACAACCGCTTTCGAAACCTCGAAAACGGCCTACTCAAAATTTTTGATTAACAGATTTATTAATCGAGTTATATTAACCCCTGACGATATAACTATAGAGTTTGGCCCTTACTATTTCGGGGGTGGCCCGGTTGATTTTCTGATTATTATTTTGGGCTTCATTACATATATCGCTTCGGAAGCCGGTCTTTTATTAATTAACCTATCCAATATATCTACAGCCTTTTCGCCCATCGCCGCGATCGGCACGGAAGCCGTCGTTAACGGGGGAATTAGATACGAGCTCCACTCAATGTTATCGAATCCGGTAATACTGCAATCTTGCGGAATTTTAATATTATTGGTTTGAAGAATGCTTAACACCCATCGTGCAATTAAATCATTAGCACAAACAAGAGCCGTGCAACTACGGCTAAGGGCCAACAACCGTTTTGTAATACTTTCGAGCACTGTTTCCCGGTATTTGACATACGAAGTCCAATTCGGAATGATAAATGTTTGGTTTGTATCCAGCCCATATTCTCTTAGAATCTCCAAAAAAGCAATCCGGCGAAGCGCAAACGGGGGTAGCTCGTTTTCAGAATTATCGCCCCCGGAGATAAACCCGATATTTTTATGGCCCAGACTGTACAAGTAATCAAACAATAACTTGATGCCCTGCTGATTATCAACTTCAATTTTAATCAGATCCGGCACAGGGTAAAAGGGGGCTACCGCCACTGCGGGCACCCTGGTGTCAAGTACTTGTTTTATCAATTCCGGCGAAAAATAACCGGCTAGAATAAGCCCCTTGATGGTTCCGTTGTTTATCCGTTCACTTAATATACCCAAGGCGCGAGTGTCGTTTAATGATATATATTGCAACACCCATTTATGTTCTAATGTAGCTCTCTCGATTCCTTCAAGCACTTTGATAAAGAATGGCTCCGTGGAAATTATTTCCCGTGGGGCGTAAAAAGCGTAGGCAATTTGGGTAATTGTTTGACCCGTCCGTAAAAAACGCGCCGACGTATTCGGCTGATAATCGAATTCCTCCGCTACTTGTAAAACCCTCTGCCGCGTGCTTGGTAACAGTTCATTTGCTCTTTCCGAACCGCTCAATATACGGGATGCCGTTGAAACGGAGACTTTGGCACGGCGGGCAATATCTTTTAATGTCGCCATAAAAATATTAAATCTCCCTTTTAGCCCCTTAATAATCTTTGGCCAAAATATCTGGTCGTAAAATTATGAAACAGGGATGATAGAAATGTACGATAAAACAAATTAATTATATTATAACTGGTCAAATATGTAAAGTTACCGCGGCTTGGGGGGCAACGAGTCAAGATTCATCCTGATATTATTGAACCCTATCAATAGCTATGTTCGGAATTCAGGTTTCGGTTTTTTAGATTTTACAATGGCGTTGTCTCGCCAACGCCATTGTAAAATATTATAATATTAAGTAGGACGATTAATCAAAGAGTAAAGATTTATTGATTTCCCGGATACCGAGGCCCGGAGTATCCGGTAATGTTGCCACTCCGCCTTTAACAACCACTCCGCCCTCTTTAACCACATCATTTACAAGAATCAAGTGACAAGTACAACCCCCATAAACAATATCCTTCGCCGCCATGGCTAAATGGGCAACAGCCGTGTTGCAAATATGCATCTCATTAATTTCATCCACAATATACGGAATATTGGCCGCTTCGGCAATCGCAATACATTGTTTGGCGGGGTGCAAACCTCCGGCTTTAGTCAGCTTCACATTAATGATATCAGCCGCCCGGTTCTTCGCCACTTTATATACATCTTGGGGAGTCCTCGCGCACTCATCCGCGATTATGGGAATCGATGTATGCTGTGTCACATAGGCCATCCCATCCAAATCGTGCATTGAAACCGGTTGCTCGACGATAATATTCTGTTTATACTCAGGATGTTTGGCAATGATCTCACAGATACGAATCGCGTCGTTAACGCTCCAGCCTTGATTGGGATCAAGATGCAAAAGGATGTTTTCATTAAACGCCGTAATCAGAGTTTTGATTCTTGCAATGTCAACACTTACATTACCGGTCATCTTCACCTTAAATATGGAGAAACCTTGTTCAATAAACTCTTGAGTATTTTCGACAATCCTATCCGTAATTGCAGGACTGATGTGAGTTTTGAAAGAGTCCCGGGTCTTCCCTCCCAAAAGTTCATATACTGGCACCTTTAAAACCTGCCCCATAATATCATATAACGCCATATCGATAGCTGCTTGCGCGGCGTAGTTTCCGGTTAATGTCATGCGTTCCATGATATGGTGAATTTTAACTATATCAAACGGATTCATTCCAATCAATTTTGATTTATATAAATTAATGACACCAACGGAACCCGCGGCGGTTTCACCAAAAATACCCGGGGAATGAGCCGCCTCCCCGACACCGCAATACCCATTGTCCGTATAAACAAAAACAACTACATTTCGCTGAATCCATTGATCCGTCTTTTTTCCGGTTTCGTATCCTTTGATGTAATAACGTTCATCTTTATCAAACTGGGATTTATATGCAATATCAGCCATTTTCGTTTCGATGCGTTCAATCTTCATGTCCGTTATCCTACCTTTCTAATATTTACTTGCCGATAAATAATACCCGCTTCCAACATGTGAATTTACCCATGCTTCATATATCCCGGCCTCCTTTTTGCCGTATTTCTATTTAATTTGACTCCCGGCCCCTTCCGGTTAGGCGCTCTAAACTCCCGGAGTATTCCGCGATTAACCTTTGACAGAACCCGCAGTCAAACCTTGAACCAAATATTTTTGTAAAAAGACAAAGAATATCGCTGTCGGTATCGTCATCATCACCGAATAAGCCATAATTTCACCCCATAAAACGCTCTGGTTTCCAACAAGCCTGGCCGCCCCCACCGTTAAAGTAACCATGGAATCAGGCCCCATAATTAGCAACGCATAAAGAAACTCCTCCCACGATAAGACAAACGCAAATAACGCGACCGCAGTTAACCCGGGAGCGGCCAAGGGGATAATTACCCGGAAAATCGTCGCCACTCTTCCCAGTCCGTCCACCATCGCGGCTTCTTCCAATTCTTCCGGGATCGTATCAAAATACCCCCAAAGCATCCACAAGCTAAACGGCAACGCTTTGGTAATATAGCTAATGATAAGTCCATGGTAAGTATTTAAAAGGCTTAGCCTGGAAAACAACACAAACATCGGAATGGCCAGTAATACGCCGGGAAAAAGCTGCGTGGCAAGCACACTCACGGAAAATAATTTTTTTCCGCGAAATTTGAATCGAGACAATGCATACGCGCCAAATACAGCAATAAGCAATGAAAAAACAGTGGTCAATGATGAAACGAGAATGCTATTTTTATACCATGTTAAAAATGGCATATCCTCGAATACTTTGAAGTAACTTTCGAATGTTATTTTATCAAATGGTATTGTAAAGCGAATTTCCGACAATCTAGGCCCCTGAAGACTGCAGATTATCATCCAATAGACGGGAAACAATATGAGAACGCTAACTGCAATAAGCCCGATATAAGTCGATACATAATATTTTATTCCATGCTTATTGTTCATTTTAGTCGCTCCTCCGTACCTTCTTGATATAAATTACCATGAATATGGATAAACCGATAACTCCCATAAGCGCAATAGCGGAGCTCAGCCCCGCTTGAAGCTGAAGGTTGAGCGCATTATAAGAGTACGTCGACAATAAATGGGAAGCGTTAGCCGGTCCGCCCCCGGTTAATAACGCAACAAGGTCGAAGTGTCCGGCTCGCCAGATAGTACCAAGTATTATCAATACTGATGTAATTGGCATCAATAAAGGAAAAGTAACATATTTAAAAGCTTTCCATCCCGTGGCTCCATCTACAGCCGCCGCTTCATAGAGTTCCGACGGAATACTTTGCAGTCCCGAAAGCAGTGATACTATCATAAATGGACTATACTTCCATACCGCTATCGCAATGAGACTTGGCAGGACTAATGATTGCTCAACCAGCCACGCTCTTGGAGGAAGGCCGAATTTAGCCAGAAAATAATTAAAAACTCCGTTATTGGGATCATAAAACGTTAGCCAGATTAGTGCCGCTGTGACCGGCGGAATTATCCACGGCAAAAGTATAATCCCTCTGAAAAACCTTTTCCCCGGAACATCCCTGTTGAGTAGCAAAGCGATACCCAAGCTGATAATATATTCCAAAGTGACACTGGCGACGGTCCAAATTATCGTATTCTTCACTACAGTCCAAAAATATGGATCGTTAAACAGCAATTCGCGAAAATTTTCAAAGCCTACAAATTGAAACGTGGATATCAAATTGGATTTACAAAAACTCAAAATAATTATAAATATTACCGGAACTAAGACCACTAATGATAAGATTAGAATGGAAGGAGTCACCAATATATACGGGAGTACTTGCTTTTGCTTCATGATCTTTCGCGCACCACCTTAACAGATAGGGATGAATTTAAGTTCATCCCTATCATTTTGATAAACTCCGGAATGATTATTTCAATTTATTATTGATACTCGTGTTCAGCCGGGAGATGGCTTCCTCCACCGATATTTTCCCTTGAACGGCGCTTTGAAGTATGGGCTCAACCGTTCCCGTCCAAAGAACCGCGTATTCCGGGCATAAAGGCATATACTTGCTGTTTTCAGCCCATACCGAAAGTCTGTTTCCAAGCATAGGCTTATTCTGTGCCGAATAATAAGGATCCGCCAATACCGACTTCCTGGCGGGCGCCAAATCAAAATCGGCAATGGCCAGCGGCATCAACCGTTCTTTTTCATAAAGCCACCGGATAAATTTCCAAGCCTCGGATTTATGCTTCGAAGCTTTGGGAATATGAAAATAATCCAAGGTTTCATAGAAAAATTTATCGACTCCGGGGGCTGTCGGGTAAAGCATAATGTCCCAATTTTCATCGTATTTCATATCGGTATTATCTTCAATCGATTTGGCAAACCAGGCGCCGACGCCAAACATGGCCACTTTTCCGTCTTTCCAGGCCCGCAATCCCTCCGCAAAGCCCCAGCCCAAATAACTCTCCGGCCGAACCTTATAATTTCGCGTCAAGTCAACATAGTAACGGACAAATTCTTTGGCGCCGGGGTCATCAAAACCGGAGACCCATTTATTATTAACCTTTTTCACAATATCCGCGCCAAAACTCCAAATGAGGGGAATGGTGGATTTCATAAAGATAAAACCCGATTGGCCACGGTCTACAAATCCCCATTGATCAATCTGCCCATCCTTATCACGATCCACCGTAAGCTTCTGGGCGTATTTTATAAATTCATCCAAATTCCACGGTTTATCGACGGAAGGAAGCGGGACACCGGCCTCCTTAAATAAATCCTTCCGGTAGAAAATAACCGCTTCCGGAGATTGAACAAATGGCAACCCATGGTAATTGAGTTCCGCAAAAGTAACTGGGATGAAGTCATTGGTGAACTTTGGATCTTTTTGCAAATAGGGCTTGAGATTAGTCAACACACCCATGTTCGCAAACTCGACCGATCCCTGGGAAGTAGCGGAATGTAAAATATCCGGCGGATTCCCGGAAACAAGCTTGGACATCGTCACCGCGCGATGATTTTCCCAAGGAATGTAAGAAATATCAATTTTAATATTGCGATTCAGTTTTTGGTATTCAGCGACAAATTGCTTAATCCGTTGCGCCGCTTCATCCCCGATTATGCTATACTGCAATTGCAGAGTAGTAACTTTAGCTGCCGATACTAACGAGAAACAACCAATGAATAAAATAAGTATCAAAAATATGACATTTAGATTTTTCCGTTTCACAATCGCTCAGCTCCTTTTTAATATTGTTAATTTTGCTCAAAATGATTTAGTAGGTTACAACATATTATCACCTCTCCATCTCCTGTTAAGCCTTGATTTTGACCGGCAATTATAATCTCAATCTGCATGTTTACTTTTTTGATATTAGGCGGAAAGGATTATGTTTTTCACTCCATATTTTAAATTCTGATATATTGCCTTTATGAAACGCTATTGTGGGTAAATTAATGATATTCCCCTGGTATTTATCCAAATTTAATCCTGACATAAATAATGTCTCGGTTACACCGATGCGGGCCATATTGGCGAGAAAAGCCGCCGTGTAGTAACCGAAATAATACTCTCCAATCCAAATCGAACAATCAATCAATCCTTCCTCAATATAGGTCATTGTCTGGGGAAACATATCAAAGCCAACAATTTTCGGGCGTCTTTTCAGCTTTAATTCTTTTACCGCTTGCGCTTGACACCACGCATGATAACCATAAATTCCATACATTCCATCCAGTTCGGGATATCTTGTTAACAATGATTTTGCGTTTTCTAACGCTAAACTTATTTCTTCACAATCATTTTTTATCTCAATTATATTGACATTATTCTCGCTTGCAATTTCTTGGAAGCCTTTGAGTTTTCCCATGGCCCCCGCCGCTGTCATAGAGCCGGTTTGAATTGCCACGGTACCCCCTTTGGGAAGAATATCCACCATATATTCCCCGGCAACTCTTCCCATTTCAATCGGTCGCGGCATCCCAATAAACGCAAATCTTCCGCTCTCCGGCGCATCCAAGTCGAAACACAATACCGGAATCTCCTTTTTTATCGCTTTCTCCGCTATAGGAGCAAATGGTTCCGGATTGGTCGCCACAAAAGCAATTCCATCCACCTTTTGTTCAATAAAGCTTTCAAGATCCGCCAGTTGGCCTTCAATGTTTTCCGAAGGAGGCGCCTTAATGATAAATTCCAAATTGAGCCGTTTGGCGCATTCTAAAAAACCTGCATTTACAATTTCCCAATATTCATTCTGATTTTTCTCGGATATTCCGAATATTAATTTTTTCAAAAGATCGCCTCCAAACGTTTTTTATGATTAAAATAATATTATAACGATTGTGCTCGTTATTATAATGTTTGTGCTATATATTTCGATTCATTTACTATAAAATCCTCCCTGCGCAAAAATTTATCTGCTTTTTTTATTTCCGCGAGTTACCATTAATTTTTTCAAGGGAGCCTTCATGAAAAATTCTATATTTAGTTTTAGGGCGCGAAATGCACACCGGCAAATCAAAAAATGCCGGTGAAAACGTAAAACTGCTCCGGGCGCAAACCCTTTGAGCAGTTTTCACATATCCATTTCGAATTCCCCATTCTATGTATGATAATAATAAATAAAACATAAATCTATCTTAAAGATACTTTTTGTTTTAATATAATTCAAAGGTGTTTCCTTTTAATATCGTATTAAATAAGCGGCTTCTTATCAAAGCGCCGCCTTTGTCTTTTTTATCATTCCCATTCCTCCCTTTCGATGAATAGTCTTTCATATAACCACCAATTTAACTGAAAAGGCAACAGGGGCAGGGGACAAGCCCTAACTCAACGCTATATTTAACTGTTTATTTCTTGATTAAATATTCCATAACGATTTCGATCATTGGTTTCCCAAAATCAGCCGTTGGGAAAATACAGTTTATCCCAACCGCCCAGTTACCAGAGGCAAAATCGGCCCCAAGCAATAGGGAAGTGGATGAATTAGCATAATTGATCCCGGCATTGCCAACCCAATTCTCACTTATTAAGTATTCAGCCTGTCCCAGCATCCTAAAGCTCCCAGTACCCACGCTATCATAACTTACCATACCCGCAAGCGCCAGATTTTGGTTTAAAAAAGTTTTACCGCGCAGATCGGCCTTCCAACTGCCTTTATCATAAAAACGGTAATAAACACCGGCGGCAAGGTTTTTTTACAATTACATACCGGCCCGAAACCGTAAAGTAATTGAATGAAGTTTCATACATAACGCCAAGGGCCAGGTTATCATTCAGCCCGGCAACAAAGGAAGGATAAAAGTAATTACCGCCCGAAGTAAAAACGCTATCCAATTCCAGCACAAACCCCGGCGGGACGTTTACACCCAAAGCGCCGGCGGAGGCGCTGGCAGTAAATGCGCCCATCATCATGACGGTTAACAAAAGGATTATGTATTTTTTCATGGTAAATTCCCCCGTATGTTGTTTTTAATTCGAAAATAAAACCACAGAACCTTTTGTCCTTTAAAAGCCTTTAAAAGGGTAACCACTATCCTTCGCAGTCTAAAAGAACCTTTATGGAGAACCGGGGCAATAATCGAATATCTGTGATGTCAACTAGGTTTGTGATGCCAATCATTTTTGGTTAAAGATTTGCGCATTATATACCCCAACTTTAACAGCCATGATATTTTTTTATCTTTAATTGGCCTCAGAGGATGGTGGTTACCCTTTTTTAAGGGCACAGGGATCTAAGCTTGGCATTCAAAACCTCTTACAATTCTTTCGTTGTCTATGTTAGCAAAATAGATCGCAGGGGGCGAGTTTAGAAGTTTAGCCGATTTAAAATACTTATATCAACCTGCCTGTGCGGGTCGCATATAAACAAACCAAATTCAACAAAAAGCACCGCGCATATTAACAGTATAATCAGCAATATCCAAAAGCCCCAGTTGACCCGTTCCAGCCATTGTTTCACGCTATTTCCCCCCCTTTTTTTCTTTCAGCCCGCGCCATAGTGAAAGCGTTGATAAATACCGCCGTGACACCATATTTCTGGCGTGTTCGAAATCCTTGATAGTCCAGGGAATGATATTTCGTAGTTGTTGAATATGCATCTTCAATCCTAATTTCAGATTATTATCGATGGAACTCCTTCGCGCCGGTTTAATGTTTTCGTTATAAATGAAAATGTGAATATATTCTTGAGTACCGTCCAGTCAAGCAAGTTCAAGAGTTGAAAAACCGTACCGCAAAATATTTCATTAATTCCCCAAGCCTTCGAACATAACAGGTAAGCGATTGAAACCAGGAAAACAATTATTTTTGAAAGAATGGCCAATATAACTTTTTGCCTATCGCCTAACGGCTTGCCCGGAGACTCTATGGGCGCTTTCAGCCAGACAATGACATTGGCGGCAAATAGAATTAAAATTACGAGATTGATATATTTTTGTTTTCAAAAATCACGATTGATCATTGTGGCATTCAAGCGGTTAGCCCTCCATTGTAAAAATTGGAGTTTTAAAGCGGGGATAGAGACCGATATTTATTATGTCATTATTTACCACAATTACTTTATACCTGAAAAGGACAGATTATGTCCTTGTAATCAGCTTTAGCCTACAACAAAAGCCCGGTCTAGTTAGTTACTGGGCTTTTGTTCTTCATACTTCTCAAGGCATAAACGGCATTCATTATATAATGAAAAAAGGTGAAGCTTTGATGCTGCACCTTTTCTAAACTAAACTAGACTAGATTTAAAAAGGACGTCTACCAGGGCCAACCCTGCGACAACTAGGACTGCCGACAAAAGGGTAAAAACATTCTATACCCCGCCTGGGATCTCTGCATACGCGACCTCTTCTTGTCATAAAACAAGAGGCCTGTTCTGCATATACATCATCTTGAGCGTTTACATCAGTGTTTACATCTGAACATGCATTTTGGGTGGTATAATCATATTCGTACATTTTGCGGTTCACCCCCTATTTAAAATAAGAGTCGGGGCACAAGGAATGTATGATTATAACGGTAATATATTTTATGGATTAAATGTAAATTTGTGATTGGATTTAGTAATTATTTGGTTTTTAATTTTATTTTATATGGAGATTAACCGGGCAAATATCGCAAAGAACGAATCCAAGGAATCAGTTAAGACGAAATCAAGGAAGCGGTAGGAGGACAAAAAATAAACCTCATAACATGTAATCATGTCAATATAATTTCAAATTAATTATTGACGCGTGTTTGTAGGTTTTAGTTGCAAAATGGTTGACAGACGGCGTTTTTAGGCAAAAAAATAAGCCTCCCGAAAACTCGGAAAGCCTTGTTGCTGTAATGGTGCGCCTGGCAGGAATCGAACCTGCGGCCAACGGATTAGAAGTCCGTTGCTCTATCCCCTGAGCTACAGGCGCTTTTTACGTTATTATATTATATCATAAAAAGCTGGAGCTAGCAACCAAATGACAAACTAACTATTTCGATTCCCACCGGGTTATTTCGTCTTTTGCCCCACTTTAAACTCCACCAATTCATCCACTTTCTTTTTATCCCCAATGGTAACCACGCTCTTCACATAACCGGTTCCCTTGGCGTACCAAGTCTCGTCGAGATAATCCTCGCCAGCTTCGGATACCCCCTCGGTACGAATTAATAAGGTATCGAAAGTCCCGGCCGGAACCGTAATCTTGCCTCCATTCAGCACTTTTGAAGAATATTTCGCTTTGCCTTCCGCCGACTTCCATTTCCAGGTAACGCCGGCTTTCAACTTCGAAGCTAAACTAAGTTGTGCCGGTTCGTATTTAGCGACTCCGGCGCCGCTGATCTCCTTGGTCTTCAAGAGGCCGTCCTTATTTCGCTGGAAATGAATCTCCGCCACAGGGTTCGCATTGCTGAAAACCATTAACCGGAGAGTTCCATTATCCGGCTTATCCACGATCAAATCCTCCCGGAACTTGGTATTATCAAAATAAACGCTCAGATAAGCCCATTGATTACCGGTTTCAAGCGGGAAATACGCCATATCATCAGCGGGTTCAGCACTAAAAGCCATAAAAAGCCCGGCTCCCAACAGTAACATCATACCGATTGCCGCAATATTTGTCCAAAGTTTTTTGCTCATTTTGAAACCATCCTTTCACATATAAAATAATTCAAAATGTTTCATAACGTTTTAGCATTTTCGCCTTGAATCTTAAAAATCCTGCCGCCAAATACCGGATGGTTTACAAAAATTAACTTTCGAAAGTAAAAGGCTTCCAGATTCACCTGAAAGCCCGCATTTTCATTGGAGCGGGAAACGAGGCTCGAACTCGCGACATTCAGCTTGGAAGGCTGACGCTCTACCAACTGAGCTATTCCCGCATTTATTAAAAACCTAATCATTTTCAGCGCATCTCTTTGAGCGCAAAAATAATTATACCAAAAAATAAAGGGGTTAGTCAATCATTATTTTTTTCCGAGATCTGGCCCGGATTCATCAATAGATCCACTTCGGAATAAACCCTGAATCCGTTTTGACGCAGTAATGCGCCGGTTACCCCATCTCCGTTTTTCAGCTTACCGGTGAAACTGCCGTCATAAATTTGGCCCGTTCCGCAAGATGGGCTTTTGGCCTTGGCCACAATCATACTGGGCTGATTAAGCTTGGCCATGGCTAATGTCATCCGCGCTCCCTGAATAAATTCGGCGGTTACATCTTCCCCGTTTTGATTCCGTACTTGAGCGGTCCCTGATAATACCTGCGACCCGTCGCCGTCCTGAATTTCAGCGGGAAACCGCGGGATGGTCAAACCGCCTAAAGTTTCCGGACAAAACGGGATCAGCCGGTAATCATCCAATTGTTCCTTTAACCCCGGAACTTCTTTCGCCGTTCCATCATAACGGCATGGTATTCCCAACAAACAGGCGCTAACCAAAATTGTCTTGTCCATTGAAATTTATTATAACACATTGAATCGCGGCTTAAAAATAAACTTTAAAAAAAACCGGATGGTATACCATACTGTTCCGAATATATAATATATAAACGTTGCCGGTTTAAAAAAGTTTGCAAAAAAAGAGCGAACTTTTTCAGATAATTATTCGCGCGCGATTAATCGTGTGTTTTTTATCAATTCTTCCAGCAAACAATGGACTTTTTCCGGATTACGAACACCGGCCAGCTTCAGTCTCGTATCCGGCAAATGTTTCACTGAAATCATTAAATCGCCGGTATTGAATAATTTTCCTAACCATGATTGTTGTAATGTAACTTCGGATATCATCGGCAAATCGATTTCAGAAAATTTAAGGGCCAACCTGTCGGTAATCTGCAGTGAACGATTGGATATCCGGTATTGGTTGGTCAAAGGGATTCCAAACCAACGTTGGAAATCCTCCCATAATATCACCATTTCTTCATCGGTTTGCAGTTCAGGCTCCGGCAAATCAAACCTAGAGATTAATTCAGGTTCCAAAGGGGATTCCTCCACTTTTTCAATTAAAATCTCCCCGGCCACCCACATTTCCTCATCCGTCAGCTGGTCATTCTTTTCTGGGGATGTATTGATGTCTTCGGCATCTTTCGACCCCTCTATTCCACTTGCTTCGGCCGCTTCAGCTTCAATAATTTCCTCAGTTTCAATGTTCTGTTGATTATCATGAACTTGCGCGCGCCTGTGAAGAATTTCTTCTTGGATAATTTCTTTCGAGAGTGGTTCCTCCCGGGAAGTTTCAGCCGGAGATAATTCGGAGGCCGGCTCCGGGCAAGTAACCCGGAATTCCACCACTTTTTCCTTGGCTTTTTCCTGTTTGGCAAAATTTCGGACCGGTTTATCATACTTAAAATGAAATCCGTCAATATCCAATTCAATGGAGTGTGGTTTTATTAAACCTTTCCCTAACTGGGATTCCGGATCCTGACTTACTTGCATCCCGGAACCACAAAAATCATTGATGGGCGCCCCATCGTATATGGCGGATTCTCCACTTACCGGATGGAGACTATGTTCCTGCTTCACTTCCACAGCCAGTATACTTCCACAGCCAGCGCAAACCAGAGTATCGGTTTGATAATGAATACCACATACGGAACAATATGCCATCAGCATTCACCTCATAAAATGGCTATCCCGGGAAATTATTACCGGACTATTTCGCGTTAGGCCCGCCACCGGTTGGTTCTATTTCCCCGGACAAACAATATTCACACGAATATTGGCTCATGCGGCTTTCCAAAAGCCGGTTCATGGCTGGTTGTAATTCCAATGATGTCGTGTTAGTACATATATATGAACCAAAATGTAAAATATTCCTTTTAATGCGGCGGGGGGTGTAACCCCATGGAAAAGGTACTTTTTAGGGAACCAATATTTTCAGCCAGTATTCCCAAAATCAAAATTCCAAATATTTATTCCCTCTGTGAACCGCGATTTCGCTAATCCGGCCTTTTCCGGCAGGATTTTATCATTATATGTGGAACATTTCACCGGGAAATATAAACTATTCAGCCTTCCAAACCGAAAATGAAAATAGCGGATCGAAAATATATTGATTCAAGCCATATTTCCTAAGTAATCTTGAGAAGGTGAATCGTGGTGTCTGATATTAGGCGCATTTCATTCATTGTGTTACCGGTGTTATTGTTATTGATAACATTCGTACTGGCGCGTCCGGAGGCCGGGGCTGAAGACTATAATTTAAAACTGATTATCGCCGCCGCCACGGGGGATACCGGAGATGTAAAAACGCTCCTCGCCAAGGGGGCCAATGTCAATGCCCGTGATTATAATAATTGTACCGCCTTGATGCATGCCACCGCCAAAAACCATATCCAGGTGGCAAAATTGCTCATTAACAACGGGGCCAATGTGAACCTTAAGGATAATGAAGGATGGACCGCTTTTATGTATGGAGTTGATAATGGTTTTCAACCCATGACCGAATTGCTGATCGCCAATGGCGCCAATATCAACGACCGTAATCTGAAGGGATATACCGCCATAATGTACGCCATTCGCAACCGCCATACCAAACTGGTTAAAATTCTCCAGGAAAATGGCGCTATTTTCTCGTTAAATATTCTATACGCCGCAAAAAACGGGGATACCGCCTCCGTGCCGCTTCTATTAAACTATTATGCCAAGGGCGCCAACGAAAAGGACGCCAATGGGTGGACCCCGTTACTTTGGGCTTGCAAAAAAGGTTATACCGATATTGCCAAAATATTAATCAGCAAAAACGCCGATGTGAATGTAAAAAGCAAAGACGGCTATACTCCTTTACTGGCGGCCGCCGCGGCCGGAAATATGGATACGGTGGAATTATTGCTGGCGTCGGGGGCCGATATTCACCCGGCGGACCCCGGCAACAAAACCGCTTTATATTGGGAATCCGCCAGAGGCCATATCATCACGGTAACCGCTTTGCTAAACAAAGGCGCCAAATTCAACGGCAAAACTGAAGATGGAATGACCCCGTTACTGGCTGCCGCCAAAGGCGGTTACACTAAAGTAATTCAGGCCCTGATCTCCAAGGGGGCGCCGGCGGAAGCCGCAAATGATAACGGCTGGACCGCTTTACACCTGGCGGCCAAAAAAGGCGCGCTCCCCGCTGTTCAAACATTAATTAACGCCAAAGCTGATGTCAACGCTAAAACCAAAAGCGGTGAAACCCCCATGCAAATTGCCGTGTCCGAAGGCCATACCGCCATTGCGAAGTTGTTAATCGCCAAAGGCGCCAAGCTTAATGTTACCGATTCCCATGGGTGGACTTTATTACACGTGGCGGCGAAAAAGGGTTACCCGGAGATGGTTCAAGCATTGATCGCTGGCGGTATCGCCATTGACCCCAAAAACGATGAAGGCCGGACTCCGCTAATGATTGCCACTATCGAAGGCCAGGCCGATATTGTCAAGATATTGTCCAATCAAGGCGCCATCAAAGATACACTCAGCCTTGCGCCCACGCCCACCCCGGTTATTATCCCCATTCCCACCCAAGTTCCGAAAATCAGCCTGGAAACGGCCCCAACGGCAATACCCGTAGTGGCGAATATCTCTGAAATGAAACGGATCTTAATCACCGCCGTGAATAACGGCGATACGAAGAAAGTAGTGTCTCTGACGGATCAAGGGGCCGATGTGAACGTTGCCGATGAAGAAGGATTACCTGTTTTATTACTGGCGATCCAGCGAGAGAATCGCGCTATTGCGGAAATATTAATCAATAAAGGCGCGGCCTTGGATTCCACCGATAAGTATGGTTGGACCGCTTTGATGTGGTCCGCTCACAAAGGCTATCCGGAAATCGTCTCCTTGCTGCTTAACAAGGGCGCGGACCTGAATCACCATACCAATAAATTCGGTTGGACGGCGTTAACCATTGCCGCCCGCCAGGGCCAGGTGGATATCATGCGGCTCTTCCTCGATAAAGGAGCCAATCCGAATTTAAAGGATAATGACGGGGATAGTATTTTAAATATTACCGTAATGAACCGGCAATACGCGGCGGTTCAAGTTTTGCTGGCAAACGGAGCTTTGATTGACAGCAAGGGAAAAGACGGTTTCACTCCCTTGATGCTGGCCACTTATAAAGGAGCCGCCGATATCGTCAAGTTGCTGCTTGATAATAAAGCCGACCCCAATTTACAAAGCAAAGACGGTTATACTGCCCTAATGATCGCCGCCTATCTGGGAAATTCCGAGATCCTAACCATGTTGCTTAAAAAAAGCGCCAATTTGAAATTAACCAACAAGGACCACCAAACCGCTCTGGCTTTGGCAATCCAAAACGGCCATTCCCGGGTGGTTCAAATCCTCAAAAAAGCCGGCGCCGTCTATTGATGAAGAATATTGCATCCACTATTCCGCTTTCCCCCGTTTCATCCACCGCTCCCGATCCGATCGATCCAGGATTTTTTTGCGCATCCGGATGGTGGTCGGGGTTACTTCCACAAGTTCATCTTCGCTAATATATTCCATTGCCTTTTCCAAAGAAAAACTTATCGGCGAGGTTAACCGGATTCCTTCCTCAGAGGTACTGGCCCGCATATTGGTAAGATGTTTTTTCTTACAGACATTAACCTCCAAATCCTGCTCCCGGGCGTTTTCACCCACGACCATTCCGGCATATACTTTATCACCCGGATTGATAAAGAGAACTCCGCGATCCTCAATATTATGAATGCCGTATGCGGTTGCTTCCCCGCTTTCAAAAGCGACCAAAACTCCCCGTCTTCGTCCCTGGATCTCACCTTTCCAAGGCCCGTAATGATCAAAAAGATGATGCATGATACCTTCTCCTTTGGTATCGGTGAGAAACTCGGAACGAAATCCGATTAACCCTCTTGCGGGGATTAAAAATTCGATTTTTAAGTGATTCTGGCCGACCGGTTGCATATTGATCATTTCACCTTTACGGCCGCCTAAATTTTCAATCACTTTTCCCGAAAAACTATCGGGAATGTTGATAAACAATCTTTCATACGGCTCATGGATCCGGTTGTTTATCTGTTTTAAAATCGGTTCCGGTTTGGAGACCTGAAGTTCATACCCTTCCCGCCGCATTGTTTCTATCAAAATCCCCAAATGAAGTTCGCCTCGCCCTGAAACTTGAAAAGCATCGGGTGTATCCGTCTCGGTTACCTTAAGGCTGACATTAATTCGGGCTTCTTTCCAAAGCCGGTCCCTTAAATGACGTGATGTTAGATATTTCCCTTCCCGTCCGGCAAATGGACTGTCGTTGACCATAAACATCATCGTTAAAGTCGGTTCGTCAATCAAGAGCAGGGGTAACGGAGTTGGGTTTTCCGGGTCACTTAAAGTTTCCCCGACATTAATCCGGTCTAATCCGCAAAAAGCTACAATCTCCCCGGCATCGGCCCGTTCAACCTCAGTCCGTTTTAAGCCTTGATAATTCCATAACTTTCCAATTTTAGCAAGCTCAATATTTCCATCCTGCTTACAAATACCCACCGTTTGGCTGGCACGGATAAACCCGTTGCTGATCCGGCCAATCCCGATTCTTCCGACATAGTCATCGTAATCCAGGATGGTTACCTGGAGTTGGAGCGGTTCCTCCAAATCCCCCGAAGGAGCGGGGATTTCATTCTTAATCATGTCAAATAGCGGCTGCATCGTTCCCCCGGTTTGATCGGGATCGAGTGAGGCCGTGCCAAAACGGGCCGAAGTATAAATCACCGGAAAATCCAACTGCCAGTCATCGGCCTCCAGTTCCACAAACAAGTCGAATACTTCGTCCAGAACCTCGTGAACTCTGGCATCCGGGCGGTCAATTTTGTTGATAACCACCACAATCCTGAGTCCAATCTCCAAGGCTTTCCGGAGTACGAACTTGGTCTGGGCCATGGGGCCTTCAAAGCTATCGATTAACAATAAAGCCCCATCAACCATCTTCAGTACCCGTTCCACTTCGCCGCCAAAGTCGGCATGCCCAGGCGTGTCCACAATATTGATTTTCAAATCTTCATAAAAGATGGCGGTATTCTTGGAAAGAATTGTAATCCCGCGCTCTCGTTCCAAGTCGTTGGAATCCATGACCCGTTCCATAACTTTTTCATTGTCGCGAAAAATTCCCGACTGGCGTAACATGCAGTCAACCAATGTGGTCTTGCCGTGATCGACGTGGGCAATAATGGCGATATTTCGGATATTTTCTCTTGTTCTCGTCATCAAATCCATTTCTCCCTATTTATAAATATTCCAACATAATATTAAAGCATTCTTTCAGAAAAATTGCAATGGTTATCATTCATTTTAACCATGCAAAATTTTTTCATGATTTTCTTGGAAAAAATTAAAAAACCGGCTTAACAAGCCGGTGAGTAAATAATTCTGATATTAATTTCATTGCCATTTTTTAGCAATCTTCATCCCTTTGCTGATTTTACCCCAGGACTCCATAAATAAGATTTTGGTTTTCCCACCGGTTAAATCCGCTTTGCTGATTTTTAGCGGACCTGTGATATAGAAACTTTCCCATTTTTGGGCGGCATATTTGGCAGTGGCCTCATCGATATGGGTGAGTAAAATCAGTTTAGGGTTTACCTGATCCATTAAATTGAAGCCTTTAAGGTTTTGAATATTCATAGCGCTAAATGAATTACTTAATTGGGTAATTGCAACGTCAATCTCCCCTAAGGCTTTTAACTGATCCTCAGTCAGCTTTTCCTGGCCGATATCACCAAAGTGCGCGATTCGTAAGTTACCCATTTCGATGAGGTAAATATAATTGGAACCGCCCTCCGGTAAGAATTCGCCCGAGGCGGAGTGGGCGGAAGCAATTCCCGTCACTTGTACTCCATCGGTTTGTAACACGCCTGCTTTTATTTTTAATTGCTGCCCTGGGAAGGAATCTACAAAATTGCTTCGATAGTGATCGGCGTGGCTATGAGTTGTTACCAAAATGTCTTTAGCCACTACCGGACTCGATAACAGATCGGGATTGGCGATGTCCATTAAAACCCGGATGCCATCGGGACTTATGGCTTCAAATTGGGCGTCCGCATCATCACAAATGATGGTAACCTTCGGTTCCGCCCCCTGGGCCGCCATGAAAGCAAAAACTACAACCAATAAAATAATCAGCCACTTTTTCATTTTAATTACGCCTCGTTTCATTAAATTTGACCAATCACCTATTCCATTTCACTCCAATCACTTATTCCATTTTTTCGCCAATTTTAATCCTTTACAAATCTTCCCCCAGGACTCCATGAATAAAATTCTAGGCTTTGGAGAAACCAAATCGGATTTCCCAATTTTAACAGGTCCAACCGCATAGAATCCCTCCCATTTTGTAACGGCAAACCTTGCGGTGGCCTCATCAAAATTGGTCGGTATAATCAACTTGGGGTTCAGTTGATCCATCAAATTGAAGCCTTTTCGGTTTTCAAGAGTCATATTGCAAAATGGATTTTTTAATTGGGTAATCGCAATATCAATCTCACCTAAAATATCGAGTTGCTCCTTGGTTAATTTCTCCTGCCCAATATATCCAAAATCGGCAATCCGTAATCCACCCATCTCAATGAGAAAAATATAATTGGCACCGTTTTCCGGTAATAATTCACTCAATTGATCATGCATGGAGGAAATACCGGTCACTTTTACCCCGTTTCCTTCCAATGTACCGATTTTTCTAAATAATTGTTTTCCAGGGAATGAATTGACGAAATCAGGCAAATAAGTCCCCGGATAACTATTGGTTGTTAGTAAAATATCATTAGACCCGGCCGGTTTCGAAAGGGCATCCGGGCTTGAAACATCAGTGAATACCCGCGTACCTTCAGGACTTATCAGCTCAAATTGAAGCTGGCTATCACCGCAAATTACCGTAACTTTTGGCTCCTCAGCCAAGCTAATCATGAACATCGAAACCACCATAATCAAGAGAATAAGATGCCTTTTTTTCATCAGCAACTCCCCATTTCATAAAGTTTTATCAAAATATTCACGGTCTTGACATTTCCAATATACCATTGGAGTTCGTCAGTGTCTACATACCATGGTACTTTTTAACATGATTACACTGGTACGACAGTACTTTTCAAAATTATCCCTGAAAGTTGCTTAAAGAAAAGCAGACTTTTTCGGGTTAATTATGTATAATTAAATTAGTTTAAAGAACCATTGGGAGAGAAAGGGCGATTATTAATGAAATTAGGGATTGTAGGGTTGCCTAACGTGGGCAAAAGCACCCTTTTTAACGCCATTACCAAGGCTGGGGCCGAATGCGCCAATTATCCGTTTTGTACCATCGAGCCCAATGTGGGAGTGGTTCCCATTCCGGATGAACGTTTGCCGAAACTGGCGGACATGCATAATCCCAAAAAGGTAACTCCGGCCACCATCGAGTTTGTGGATATTGCCGGGCTGGTGAAAGGAGCCAGCCGGGGGGAAGGCCTGGGAAATAAGTTTCTGGCCCATATCCGGGAAGTGGACGCCATTGTGCACGTGGTCCGATGTTTTGACGATCCCAATATCACCCACGTGGATGCGGTGGTCGATCCGGTCCGGGATGTGGAAACCATTAATCTGGAACTGATTTTCGCCGACCTGGAAACCTTGGAGAAACGTATCGACAAGACCACGGTGATGCTCAAAACCGGTGAAAAGAAATATCAGGTTGAACTGGAGTTTTATGAAGGTATCAAAAAGCATTTAACCGGCGGCCAACCGGCCCGGACCTTGGAACTACAGGCGGACCAACAGCCGCAAATGAAAGACTTGTTTTTGCTTACCGCCAAACCGGTGATTTACGCCGCCAATGTAGCGGAAACCAATTTGCAATCCGCCACTCCGAATCAATATGTTACGGCGTTAACGAAACTGGCCGCCAAGGAAGGCGCCGAGGTATTACCAGTCTGCGCCAAAATCGAAGCCGAGATCGCCGAACTACCCGATTCCGAGAAGAAAGATTTTCTGGAGGCATTGGGCTTACAAGAATCCGGCCTGGAACGGCTTATTAAGACAAGTTACCGGCTGCTGGGACTCATCAGCTTTATCACCGCCGGCCCTCAGGAAGTCCGGGCCTGGACCATCGTGAAAGGCACCCGGGCGCCCCAGGCCGCCGGAAAAATTCACACCGATTTTGAACGCGGCTTTATCCGGGCCGAGGTTGTCGCCTTTCATGACCTGATGGAATGCGGTTCCACTGCGGCCGCCCGTGAGAAGGGCCTGATCCGATCGGAGGGCAAGGAATATGTGATGCAGGATGGAGATATTGCTTTGTTTCGGTTTAATGTGTAGTTATAAGATTCCTATACAATAGAATTAAGCTGAACATGAGAACCTTTTTGATTGATAATTTATTTCCGGGCAGACTCGTCAGACGGTATTCAGGGAAAACGGCAAAGCCCGTACATTATCGAGCCGGTGATGTCGGGGTTATGTACATGTTGGCTATGTGCATTTCAGCCAATTCAAATTAAAAAACCAAAGGAAAGGTATTGGTGTACGCTAGAGCGAATATATAGCGAATATATTACGAAACTATTTATAAATTCCAACAAGAGGAGGTAATATGATGAAATGGCGGGCTGTCCTTTTTGATCTGGACGGAACCTTGTTGGATACTCTTGCCGACCTGGCGGACGCAATGAACCGGGTTTTGAACCGCCATGGCTTTCCCGGCCATGATTACGAAAGTTATAAATATATGATCGGAAATGGAATGGAGATTTTGACCCGCCGTTCCCTGCCCGGACAATCTTTTCAGGAGGAAGCTGTGGCCGTGTATCTCCGGCAGTTACGGGTTGAATATGAGGCGCATTGGGCGGATCAAACAAAGCCCTATCCAGGAATCGAGGAATTACTGGCTTTCTTGCATCGGTACGAAATGAGGTTAACCGTGCTCTCCAACAAGGCGGATGATTTTACCAAGCAAATGATTCGCCACTTTTTACCAAAAGGAGATTTTGAAATCGTGGAAGGTGCGAAATCAGGCGTACCCCTGAAACCCGATCCCACCGCCGCGCTTGGCATCGCCTCACGAATGAATCTAGCGCCGGCCGATTTTTTGTATCTGGGCGACACCGGGATTGACATGCGGACAGCCCGTGCGGCCGGAATGTATCCGGTCGGCGTTCTTTGGGGATTCCGGAAGGCGGAGGAACTTCGGGAGGAGGGGGCCGCATTTTTGTTGAAACACCCGGCTGAGTTGCAAGATTTTCTGTTGAAACAATAATTCTCCCTGACTCAAAGGCAGAGTTTTTCTTTTGTTCAATCCGATGAATTGAAAGACCGCGTAGAATTTTCGGCGCGGTTTTTATCTGTCAAAGTAGGAAATTTAACTGAAAGTATTCATCTTCAGTGAAATTAAACTAAGGATACTCTATCCTTACATATCCAAAAATCATTGTCTTCAATGGAGATACAAGTTTCTCTTGATTTCGGTTATATTATGGAGTAGAAAGAAGGGATGATAATGAACAACAGTTTACCTGCCAACCCTAATCAAGGCGTTAGCTATAAAGGCAAAAATCTCAAAGAGATCTGGCTGGCCGGTGGTTGCTTTTGGGGCGTACAGTCCTACTTTACCCGTATCTATGGCGTAGCAGGGACCACTGTCGGCTATGCCAATGGTAGAACGGAGCATCCAACCTATGAAGACGTCTGTCACCGGAACACCGGCCATGCGGAGACTGTCCAAGTACGCTATGATCCGGAACGGGTTAATCTAGCAACACTTTTAGACTACTTTTTCCGGATTATCGATCCTACTGCTCTCAACCGTCAGGGGAATGATCGGGGTACCCAATACCGTTCGGGTATCTACTACCGGGATGAGCAAGATTTACCAGTGATTCGCGCCGTGATGGCAGAAGTCCAAAAGCAGTACCAAAAGCCGTTAGTTACCGAGGTGCTGCCTTTAACCCATTTTTATCCGGCTGAAGAATACCATCAGGACTATCTGGGGAAAACTCCCGGAGGTTACTGCCATATCGACTTCTCCTCCTTGCGCAATCAGCAACAGCTTCGGGTGGACCCTATCCGGTATCAAAAGCCCAATCCGGAAATTATTAAAAAGAAACTTATCGACACTCAGTATTCCGTAACTCAGCTTGCTGATACGGAACCGCCCTACCATAACTCCTACTGGGACCATCACGAACCTGGTCTATATGTCGATGTAACGACGGGCGAGCCTCTATTCAGTTCCAGAGATAAATTTGCTTCCGGCTGCGGCTGGCCCAGCTTTACCAAACCGCTGGACCCCGAGGTGATTACTTATAAGGAAGATACCAGTCTTGGCATGAGGCGCATCGAGACTCGTAGCCGGGTAGGGGATGCCCATCTGGGACATGTATTTGAGGATGGTCCTCCGGAGCAGGGCGGCCGGCGTTTTTGCATTAATAGTGCGGCGCTACGATTTATTCCCTTAGCGGAGATGGAAAAAGCAGGTTATAGTGAATTCATTCCAATGGTTCAAAGATAACGCCAGGCAATTCTTCTTTCATATCATCTCTCGCAACATCAGAAGGGCCTGATCGTATGATTGGGCTTATTCATGAAATTTTACGGATAACGGGGAAATTTATTTTGATTCCCGACATGAATTTGAGACGATAACCCGTGTGCCGAATAAGACTGTCAGTTTATTCTTTCCACATCTTACCACAGATACCTTCGAGTATGGCAGCCGTCGCCCATGGATGATATGCAAACCAGAGACTCGATTTTGTACCGTCAGAAAACCGTACGTCTATTACATATCTTTCAGCCTGACAGAAGTATTCACTCGACCAGCCTTTTTTTCCAAAAAAGAACTGGCAATCACGCTGGTTTAAGACCTGGAGCCCCCAATCATAAATATCGGCCAGTCTTTTTCCGTAATACTCGTTCCCGGTTCGCTTGTAATAATAATGGAGTTCATCCAGGATCGTATTGAGCATGCAGTGAATGACCGCATTGCAAACCGAAGTGACACATCCGCCGCTCGTACTCCAATTCAATTGACCAAGAGGGGGTAAAAGATTCGGGACATTATAACAATATGTAAAACTCAATGCATAATCGATGCCGGTCCTCATCCTCTCCAGATAAGATATGCTATTGCCAGCCTTATCTTCGACAAGTTCGGACAATATTTTCGTTAACCGGATATAGGCCAGTATCCCTTCCGAATCAGGAGCATCTGCAACATCAAGCGGTGTTTTTGAACACTCCATTCTTACAACATCGTTGTAATAGTGCATTTCAGATTTACGAACAATAGGCAGCAGATCCTTTCGTGATGTAAGCTTTATATAATACGCCATGGTTGCAGAAACCCAGCAACCGGAAAAAGCTTCATACTCGGTCCCTACACCCGTAGCTTCATCCCAAAATCTCGGGAATGCGCCATTTTTATCCTGTGTCTTCGATACCGTTTCGATAATTTTCCCGACAAATGTAAGCCATGCCGCGTGTTCATGACCGTGGGCTTTTTCTAATTCATACGCCTTTAAAATATAATATAACGACTGCCCTATGATATAGGAAGAATGCCCGGGTTTCACACCTTCACTTTGGATCCACGGCGTCCACCAACCTTTGTTCGTCCACTTGCCGTTGATTTTTGCGCAATATGGAATTCCCGTAGTGGGATTCAGGGATTTGTCGATAATCTCGTCAATTACTTTTACGGCTTGGCTATGTAACGCACCGTCGCTCAATCTGTATGAAGCCTGCAATAACGGGACGGCTATCACGGCTCCGTTCGTCCAGCCTATGAGTCCTTCGTAATTGAACTCATAATCGCCGGGGGTGTAACGTTTCTTCATTTCATATTGATTACTCATGAAGATCGACATAGATCTCATCGTTATAAGAGAATAACTGTTTCCCGCGGGGCTGTAGGCATCTTTTGAAATCGCATTGCAAATATCCGTAACCGTTTCCCTGATGCCGGATTCGTTTTTTTTCAAAGGTTTTTCATGATATGAATCATATACATTTTCGATTACTTTGCTCAAACCGTCTTCATGCTCGGATTTGAATGAAAATACCCTTATCCCGAATTTGGCCGTTGTTCCGGCCGGAATCGAGATGCATCCTTGGCTTTGGCTTGCATTGTATCTGGTATATTCCCATGGGCTCGTGTAGATACCCGGATAATTTAAATATCCAACCGTAAAACCCGCTTCCGCATTTTTTTCAATCGAACAATAAAATCCATTATATCCGGCAAATCCCTCACGCGCGCGCGAATTACCGGGTTCCCAGAAAGTGAGTGGATCGGCTTTTGTCATATATGGACTTCCCGATATACCCACAATCTCGTGATCAGTAAACATGACCGCAACAGGGTGAGTAAGCTGGTCGCTTCGCATGTACCAGTACGGTGAAAACGGTTCATTTACCGGGCCTTTCCTGAGTCTCTGGAACTCCTTGATAAGTCTGGGCGGCAAATTGGATTCGGAATTGTTATTCCCATACATGTAACCGGGTAGAAAAAACCTTGCGTCTTTCTTGTCGGTCAATAATGCTACTTTGATGACTCCCGTCCAAATTTTGTCGCTATGGTTATTTATTTCGATCCCGAACACATAGGGATTTTCCGGATTGCCGTTTCCCGTCTTTTTTTCAATCCTGTGACTAAGATCCTCATCCGCAGAAAAGACAGAATCTCCTTTTTGCTTGTACAGTACCGATAAATTAAAATCCTTATCTTTAAAATTCATATCTTTTTTTCCCTCCATGGATACAATGGGGTCTTTTTTTTTCGCAACGCAGGAAGTAATCAGGAATAGGCATAATACCGCCAGAATCAGATTGAAGATAATAAGGTTTTCTTTCATGTCAATTTCCTCCCTTGGAAATAATTTGAATTTGGATCCGCATCATCCCATACGTATTCCTATTTCCCATATCCCAATCTCTCTATGCAGTAAAATATGTCCTAAATTTTTACAATTAAAGCTTATCGATTTTACCGATTATTAAAAATTAATGGCAGTTGGAGTATTTAAACTTTTCGATATAAACAGCCTTTTCCCTTCTTCTACCATTAAATTTCTTGAAAGCATTCATCGAAAAATAAAAATTAGGAAATGGACAGTATTAACCCTAAAGAACAAAAAACCGTCTCAAGATCTGAGGCGGTTTCTGGTTCTTAAAGAAGTTACCCGGATATAAATTAGTTTCGACATTGCCGTAAAACGCGGGTTTTCCCCGGCCTATAAACTGATATTTCATAACTTTATTTAAAGTATAAAGGATAAAATGATCGAATATCAGAAATAAATCATAAAACACCAGGATAAAATTATTAACCACCACGTAAAAATCATAGACTACCGTAAAAAATTAAAAACTCTATAATAATAAATATAATTGAAAATGTGGTTATTGATCACCATTACGATTTTTACAATGATGAACCTCATACAAGTCCAGCCGCCGGTGCTTTAACAGCGGCAGCCCCTGCCGGGTCTTCTCCACCAGGTCCATATCCATGCAAACCACCCCCACGGTTTCCCCGGCGCCCGCCTGCCAGATAATTTTACCGAAGGGATCAACCGCCAGCGAGTGCCCATATGCCACGTAACCGGAATCGGGATCTCGCGCCGGACTGACTCCCGCCATAAAGATCTGGTTATCGATGGCCCGGGCCCGGAATAAAACATCCCAATGAGCCGGGCCGGTGGTCATGTTAAAAGCGGCCGGAATAATCACCAATTTCACATCCTCGGCCACCAGCAGCCGGAAAACTTCGGGGAACCGGATATCATAACAGATGGCCAATCCGAACCGGCCAAAGTGGGTTTGAAAACTGGTGATTTTTTCACCTGGGGAGAGTACCGCCGACTCTTGAAAAGAGATTCCCCCCGGAATGTCCACATCGAAGAGATGCACTTTGCGGTGTTTGGCGATGATGTGCCCTTCCCGGTTAAAAACGAACGAAGTGTTATAAAGCCGGTCACCCTCACGCTCCGGGATAGAACCACCCACAATATAGCAGTGAAATTCCCGGGCCAGATCGGATAGGAAGCTCACTGTCTCTCCCTCCGGTTCACTTTCGGCGAACCGGGGGAAAAATTCCTGGTTATAGGGACAGTTGAACATCTCCGGTAGCACCGCCATCCCGGCGCCCTGTTGGACCGCCTGATGGATTAGGGATTTTGCCCGGTTTAAATTCTGGATTTTATCTTCCCCAACCTTCATCTGGCAAAGACCGATTTTCAATTCCATGCCAATCACCTCGCCACAACTTTTTCGACATGAAGAACAATAATCCTTTCCTTAGATTTTAACATAACCCTTTTACATTGAGGAACGAGCCTTTTGGTAGTATGACTAGTTATTTTTCGAAAAAATACACTATCCCCGTTTTGGAAGATATTTATTTGGGATATGATATTTAACTGCCGATATTGAAAGGATTTTTATCGGGATTATGGAAGTTCTTTTAGGGAGGAGATCAAAATGTTATATGTCTGGCAACGGGATTTGCCGCTTAGGATGGCAAATGATGAGGAATTTACCGGTTTAATCAACGATTCATCCCGGGTTCTCTGGCTCGATATCGAAGCCACCGGCGATGAGTTGCGGAAACGGCTGGAATCGTTAAAACTGTTGCATCCCTTAACCATTGAACGCATTTTTACCCGGCATCCCCCCCGGGCATTTCTGGATGAATTTGATGAGTATCTGCACATTCTGCTGCCACAAATCTTTTATGAACCAGGAGCGGCGATTAACTTGGAAATCTGCCATTACATCATGGGAAATAATTTTCTGATCACTGTTCATACCCAGCCGTTGGCGGAGCTGGAGGCCATGAAACCGTCCAATATCCCGGCCCGTTTTTTCAGCCAGGGTTCGGATGTTTTCTTTTACCACCTGGCTCTGCCACTGGTCAATTCCAGTTTCACGGCCCTGGATACCGTCGCCGACCTAACCGAGGACATCGAAGACCGGATCTTCCCCAGACCCGACCGAAACCTTCTCAATGAACTTTTTAATTTGAAACGCGACTTGATTACCATTCGTAAAACACTGGCGCCGATGCGGGAAGTCTTTTCACTGTTGTCGCGCCGCGAAAACCCCTTTGTCGATGCCCAGGCCCTGCCGTTTATGAGCCACATTTACGATCAACTCATCCGATTGCTTGAGATCACTGATACACAGCGGGAAACCGTATCCAACGCTTTAGAAATTTACCTTTCATCCATGTCCAACCGGATGAATGAAATTTTATGACTACGCTGACCATCGTCTCCACCATTATTCTGCCCCTCACCTTAATCGTCGGTTACTACGGCATGAATTTACGGCTTCCCGAATTCGGCTGGAAATACGGCTTTCTCTTTGTACTGGGCTTATTTCTAATTACGGTAACCGGCATGTTATGGTATTTCAAACGCCGCCATTGGTTTTAACTCCCGTCACCTTGCAGGGTGTTAAAGAATGCCAAAATACTTCGCCCACCCGGCCCAAAAATTATCCATGGTCAGGCCTTTGTTTTTGATGAGTTTTTCCAGCACCATTAAGCGGTATTCCACTTTCACCGGTTCCTGGCCGGTTTTTTTAAAAGCCGGCGCATCCGGGCTGAGCAGGCATAACGGTGGGTATAAAACACACCACCAGTTGCGGCCCGCCCCATTTCCCAAGATTACCGACAAACCATGGTACCGGCCTGCCGGTAATACCCCAAAAGGATACACTCTTTCCGGAAAATTTTCTTCTTTTAAACTCACTTGCGCTTCCATATTCAGGCCGTTACGTTGCAGTTCGTCATTGGCCGCCGCTTGAATCCGGCCTAAATTTTGGGTTACGACCAACTCCGCTTCGCGGGGATCTTCAACCTTGATTAATAACGGTTCGGTAAGCTTGATGATCCGGTCCCGAACCTTTAATTTCACTGCCTGATCCTGTTTTGAATCACTATTGGCAATAACATGCAGCCGGATTAAGTTATTTTGATTATAAGCCTCGATAACCGGTGTCTTCGTCCACACGATTCCCGATCCGATAAAACCCACCCCGAAAATGATTACAATAATGATACTGACGGTTAACAAACGATAGCGAAACAATCCAAGATACCCTCCCATTTTGGCGAAAAGCTTGTTCTTTTAAGTTAATTTGCCCAATATATTTTAATCCTTATCTTTTTCATTCCCGGAAATATAACGCCGCATATGTTTTAAAGCCGTTTTTTCCAAACGGGACACTTGCGCTTGCGAGATCCCAATCTCCTCGGCCACTTCCATCTGGGTCCGCCCGTCAAAGAAACGCATCTCCAGGATCATTTTTTCCCGGTCATTGAGTTTGGCCATGGCCTCTTTAATGGAGAGCCCTTCCAGCCATTGGCCGTCCAGATGCCGTTCATCGCTGATCTGGTCCATGACGAAGATGGGATCACCGCCATCATGATATATCGGTTCAAACAACGATATTGGCTCCTGGATGGCATCCAGAGCAAACACCACCTCTTCCCGGGGAACTTTCAATTCGGCGGCGATCTCCGCCACCGTCGGTTCTTTTGAATTTTTGGAGATTAAGGCATCTCTGACTTGTAAAGCTTTATAAGCGATATCCCGCAATGAACGGCTTACCCGGAGAGGGTTGTTATCCCGTAAATAACGTCGGATCTCACCGATAATCATCGGTACCGCATAAGTGGAAAACTTAACATTTTGCGAGAGATCGAAATTATCGATGGCTTTCATTAGCCCGATGCAACCCACTTGAAAAAGGTCGTCCACAAACTCCCCGCGATTATTAAACCGCTGGATGACACTTAACACCAGCCGTAAATTCCCGTTAATTAATTCCTCACGGGCGGACCGTTCCCCGGCTTTAAGCCGTTCCAATAAACCACGCATTTTACTTCCGGACAACACCGGCAATTTTGCCGTATTCACGCCGCATATTTCAACCTTATTCACCAACATCCATCCGTTCAGCTCCTCAAGATGGCATTAAAACCTGTTTGACGCGTCTAACATTGATTATTGCCACCCCATCCGTAAATTATACTTATAAGACAATGTTTGCGGCTTCCTGCCAGTGAAAAACGATGTCAGGAATGTTTTAGACCGGGTTAAAGAGATATCCAAATAATGAAATAAACAGAAATTGCCGAAAACTCACTTGACAAGCGCGGCAAGAACCTTTATAATGTTTAATAGTCGATTTGTTGCCCTGGTGGCGGAACTGGCAGACGCGTACGTTTGAGGGGCGTATGGGCAACCGTACCGGTTCAAGTCCGGTCCAGGGCACCATCCTTTATGAAAGAAATCGAAAACCAGCCGTTTATTTTCATGGCTGGTTTTTTATTTTGCGGAAGTTATATTCATAATGTCATTCGGCAGAAACCCATTCCCCCGAAAAGAAGCCTAACTCATTCCAACCCCGGATGCCCTAAATCGTCCATCACCCGGCCGTAATTCTTCAGGTCCTGGTGAAAAGGAGTCATGATCGGATAAGCATGCGAGAGAGAATCCTGGGCCAGATTTTGTTTGGTGAAACCCGCCAGAGTTCCTGCAGGCCCCAAATCGATATAACAATAACTACCTCTTTTTTCAAGCGCCGCGATTGCTTTTTGGAATTGAATCGGACGGCGGATCACTTCCCAGAAATATTCCGGGGACACTTCCGTTAGCTGCTCCCCAGTTACACAAGAAATCATAGCCATTTGAGGTTCATTCATCCGGAAATTACTTAAGAAATTCAAGTATTCATTGTTAAGCGGGTCTACGTTGGGCGAGTGAAAGCCGTATTGTACCGGAAGAGTTTGGTACATTAAACGGCGTGTTTTTAAAAATTGTTCAATGTCCTGTAACGGGCTCCAGTCACCCGAGATTACAAAGTGTGAGGCGAAATTTACCGCTGCCAGTTCCGAATCTTGTGAAAGGGCTGGGGTTTGGCGATATAAATCCGGGTTATCAATAATGGCAATCATGCCTCCGGGCCCGCACAACTTGGGCAATAATTCGGTTTGCTTTACAATCCACTCCAGCGCTTCGCCGGGGGAGATAACGCCCGCCACCGCCGCCGCCGTAAATTCTCCCAAGCTGGCGCCCAGAACATAATCCGGCTCAATCCCGCTTTCGATGAACAGACGTGCCAGTGAATACTCCACCATAAAAATAGCCGGATGCGATATTGAAAGCTGATTCAGTTGTTCAACTCTCCCCCGGGCCTCACTGTATATTTCGTCCGTAATGGACAACCCGGTTTTTTCCTGAACCAACTGGTTCAAAGTCAACATCCAGCGCCGGAATATGGGACTTTGCAGAAATAAATCCCGCCCCATATGATAATATTGGGAGCCTTGTCCCGAAAACATAAAAATAATTGGATTTTTTTGCATTGGATTCATCCTCAATCAAAAATATCATAAAACAAGAGACTGTCTAAAAAGTATGTTAAATACCCGGGACAGCCCCTTATCTTTTGACAATGTATGAATCAAAATTTGTTTTGGGCTATTCCTCAACCTTTAATACAATCCCACCGACAATTGCCGTGAAAATATTGTAAATGAATGCTCCGAAAATTCCAAAGATACCATTTACCAACCCATAAGCCAAACTGCCAATTAACACTCCCATAATGGAGGCTCCGACTTGCCAAGCGCCTCCAGTCTCAAATGTGGTCCCAAAGGGCAATCCCAGATTTTGCGCCAATGTCCCGGCAACTATAACCAGAATTCCTAAAAGTAAACCAAGCACCGCCCCGCCAATGAAACACAGTTTAAAGATCGAACCGACTTGAATTTTTTTAATCTCGATATTCCGCATCATATCCCCCCCGTTCATAGTCAATACATCCTATGGGGGATAGCTGGAAAATATGTTAAATGAATCGATTCACGCCGGATGGTCTAAAATCAAAAACTCCCGGGAAGCGGTGGTTAACAGCTCCGGCTGTCCGTCCCGGACCACCAGGGTATCTTCAATGCCGACCACGCCGATTTCCGGTAGCGCGACCTTCGGTTCGACGGCAATCACCATTCCGGCTTTCAGGGGATAATCATTTTTAGGAGCTAAAAACGGTGGTTCATCAAGTTCCAACCCAATTCCATGCCCAACAAACCTTACTTTCTCTGTTCCTAGCCCCATGAACTCCTTTTCATAACCCAATTCAACCGCTAATTTAAGGGCTTCATCGTAAATCTCGGTCCATAGACGCCCCGGTCTTAATAAGGCCATAATCCGTTCCTCAACCTGGAGCATGGCTTCATACGCCCGGCGCACTTCCGGAACCGGTTCACCCCAGCTAAACATCCGGGTTTGATCCATATGATATCCTTCCAAATTAAAAGCATAATCCAGTAAAATTGGAATACCACGCTGAATCAAATCTTCATTGGCTCCATAAGGCGCCGCCGTTGAAATTCCGACTCCGGCACAGATACCGTCAAATTTGGCCCCTGCCAACGTATTCACTCCAGAGGAACAAACTCCGAACCCCATTTGGATTTCTTCCCTCCGGCAACGCACCACAACTCCATGATGGCGCAGACGGAAATAATTTTCGAGGATGGCACTTAATTGTAATTCAGTCATCCCCGGCTTAAAATTCGTTTTCACCAAATCAGGGACTCCGGCCATAATCTCCCCCGCTTTGGCTTGAATGGCAATCTCCGTTTCTGATTTTACCATCCGCAACACGCGAATGTCCCATGATAAATCAACTAATTCAGCTTCGTTAAACAACTGCCGCCAGCGCTGAACGGTGGCATAGGCCGTAGCATCCAGTGTCATACCGATTTTTCGAGCTCCGGAATAGCCATACTCGGTGGTAATTCTGACCAAGTCTTTGGTCCCGACAAATGGTTCCAGCTTGATATGGGAAACTTCATCCCGAATCCGTTGAATTGCTTTCCGGGCCATCAACAATGGCTGCCCATCCGCCGGAACGATTAAATAAAGAGGTTCCACTGAACCGCTATAATAATAAAGATCGGAATTTACATTCAAAACCGCCAAATCAATCTCTTGCGCCTTTAAATGTTGTTGAAGCGTATGTAACCTGGACGTTAATTCATTTTGAGCAACGGAACCCACTGGTTATCCTCTTTTCAATAAATTACTTTATTCAACGGGTACTCTACAATTCCCTGCGCCCCCGCTCTTTTGAGTTGCGGAATCAAGTCACGGACCACTCTCTCATCAATAATGGTTTCCAAAGCAATCCATTCGGGGTCGGAAAGTTGGGAAATAGTCGGATTTTTTAAGGATTCGATAAGGCATAACACTTTATCCAGGTCTTTTTTTAACAGATTCATCTTCAAGCCGGCCTTCCCTTCGGCGAGCAAGGCTCCTTTTAAGAGCATGGCGATGTTTTCAATCTTTTGCCGTTTCCAAGGGTCTTCCCATGATTTTTGGTTGGCTATTAATTGGTTTTTGACTTCCAAAACCGTATCAATGATCCGTAATTTATTAGCTTTTAATGAACTTCCGGTTTCAGTGATCTCTACAATAGCATCCGCCAATACCGGTGGTTTGACTTCGGTGGCCCCCCAGGAAAACTCGATCTCCGCCGTGACCCCATGTTTTTTAAAATAATTATCGGTGACATGGACCAATTCGGTGGCAATCCTCTTTCCCGCCAGATCAGAAGCCTTCTGAAACGGTGAATCATTGGGAACCGCCAGCACCCACCGGCAAGGGTTCAAGGTCTGCTTGGAATATAATAGATCCGCCACGACGACCACATTGGAGTTATTGTCCAGTATCCAGTCGTTTCCGGTGATCCCGACATCCAAAACCCCTTCTTCAATGTAGCGCGACATTTCCTGTGCCCGGATTAACATCCCTTCCAGTTCGGGATCATCAATGCCTGGATAATAAGACCGTTCACTAATTGAAATGTTATAACCCGCTTTTTTAAACAGCCTGACCGTAGATTCCTGGAGGCTCCCTTTGGGCAGACCCAATTTTAAAACCACTCGAAACCACCTCTAACTATAAATTTTTAACCTTTGAGATTATCCGAAATTTTTCAGTAAGAATTCCAGATCCAATTCCGGATATACCGGGTAGCGTCCTAAGAGGGACTTGACGCGGCTTTGGGCTTCTTGTTTGGCTTTATCGTCAATCCGGTATTTGGCTTTGCTTGGTTTTCCGGCATGTTCGCCGCTTGAGATGGTTTCCGGTTTGGTATTGGCCAGCACCAGTTTCAGGATGGCGGCAATTTCCTTCATTTCTTCCTTTCCCATTCCCAAAGTAGTCACTGCCGGTGTCCCAACGCGGAGGCCGCTGGTATACCACGGACCGTTTGCATCATAGGGCAACGAATTACGGTTTAAAGTGATCCCGCATTCCCGCACGGCGCTTTCCGCCTGGCGGCCAGTTAACCCAAAAGGCACCACATTGATTAACAACAAATGGTTTTCCGTTCCTCCCGTGGCTACCGTCATTCCTTCATCGATACAACTTTGGGCCAATTGTTTGGCATTCTCCACGATCTTCGAACCATACGTTTTAAACTGCGGAGTATTGGCCTCGGTAAAAGCGATGGCTTTGGCGGCGATAATATGGGCTAAGGGGCCGCCAATCACTAACGGACAGCCTTTATCAACATGTTCGGCAAATTCTTTGGTGCACAGTACAATTCCGCCCCGCGGCCCCCGTAATGTCTTATGAGTGGTGGAAGTCACCACGTGGGCATGGGCCACCGGATTAAAATCACCCTGAAACACACCCCCGGCAACTAAACCGGCAAAATGAGCCATATCCACCATGAATACCGCATTTACCCGGTCGGCTATCTCCCTCATTCTCCGGAAATTAATCGCCCGTGGGTAGGCGCTGTATCCCGCCAGCAAAATCAACGGCTTGATTTCCTGGGCCATTTTTTCTAGCGCGTCATAGTCAAGCAATCCGGTCTCCCGGTTCACTCCATATGTATAAGCGTCGAACATCTGGGCCGAAACATTCTGCCGGTACCCGTGGGTCAGATGCCCCCCCGAATAATAATCCATTCCCAACAACCGCTGGTTACCCAATGCAACCCGAAGCCTATCCCAATCTTCCTTGGCCAAATGGGAAGGTTCAGTTTGACCTAATTTTTCCAGCTCCGGCATTTTAACCCTGGCGTTAAGTATGGCCCAATAAGCGATTAGATTGGCGTCGGCGCCGCTATGGGGTTGCACGTAGGCATGTTCAGAACCGAATAATTGACAGGCCTGTCCGGCGGCAAAAGATTCAATGTCGTCCACATTTTCACAGCCCGCATAAAACCGGTGCTGGGGAAATCCTTCCGCATATTTATCGGTGAGCAAATTACCCATGGCCAGTTGAACGGAGAGTGAACAGTAATTTTCGCTGGCGATAAGTTTTAAATTACGGCGCTGGTCTTGCAATTCCTGAACGATGGATTTGGCCACCGGAGGCGCAACTTTCGAGATCTCGGTAAGTGCGGCCAAGTAACCTAAAAAACCGGCGTTAATCTGGGCGGGATCGATTTTGGAAAGATAATCTTGAAGTATATTGGCTGACATCTTGATTCCTCCAACAAATTATTCAGTCACCGGTGGAAAGTCATAAAAAATAAAAACGAGATCTTACGACCTCTTCCAAAGAACCAGAAATTAGGGCAATACGCACTCGGGTCGGCAATGCCTCGCCAAACAAAATCAGGCCCTATCCTCTGTCCTTTTGCCTGAGAGATTTATTGTCGTAATACGACAATTATTAGCCCCTTCGGCGCCCGTTAAACGGGTCTCTCCAGAGTTCGTCCGGCCGTACTCCTTTTACCTGAGAGTTTTGATCCCCAAATTCAGGATCTTAGCACCTTCGGTGTAACCTGCCAATACGGATTTTACATTGCCGCGCATAAATGGCAAAGCAGTTTTAATAATTGCGAAGCGGATTAAAAACTGCGAAGCAGATAGCTGCAGAGCAAATAAAAGCTGCAGAGCAGATTAACTCTCGTACGACCTTCTACCGGTTTCTACAATGATTATAAACTTCTCAAATATGGTTTGTCAACCTATCCGGAAAACCGGATCGGTTGTGAAGTTATAGCCTATGGCGTATCGTAAAGATTGAAGTGTTAGGGATTAGCTTTTAAATTTGATTTTCAACCTTTAGCTCAACTTTTTATTCATGGGACCACGGCCATTGGTACATGAGCCATTGAATTTTTGGTTTTCCTTTCATCCAGCAATTTTAATTGTTTAACAGCTTTTCCACTTCATTCAGGTTTCGCGTATTCAACACATCCTTTGCTTCCAGCCAACCTTTACGGGCTACCAGAACTCCCGAACGGGCCAGATCCAATTCTCCAATGCTATGGGCATCGGGATTGATTGAGATTAATACTCCCAACTCTTTGGCCTTCCGGCACCAGCGCCAATCCAAGTCCAGGCGGTACGGATTGGCATTGAACTCTATGGCCACTCTTTTTTCAGCCGCTTTGGCCAATATCCGTTCCAAATCCAGTTCATAACCGGTCCGTTCCAACAAAATACGCCCGGTGGGATGTCCCAACATGGTTAAATAAGGGCTGTCCAGAGCCTTTAAAATCCGGGCAGTCATCTCCTCTTTTCCCATCCGGAACTGGGAATGAATTGAGCCCACTACAAAATCAAACCGGGCTAAAACATCCGGACTATAATCCAATTCACCGGAAGGGAGAATATCCGCCTCAATACCCTTGAATACTTTAAAATGAGGATACTCCCGGTTTAAAACATCAATTTCATTGAATTGCTTCTCCAAGGCTTTAGCGGATAAACCATGGGCGTAAGCCGCAATTTGGCTGTGATCGGCAATTCCAGCATAAGAAAATCCCCTTTCGATGCAAGCCTCTACCATTTCCCGTAAAGTATTAACCCCATCGCTGTACACTGTATGAATATGGAAAATCCCCTTAAGATCTTGCGGTTCTATTAATACCGGAAGCTTTCCGAGCCCTGCGGCTTGGATTTCTCCTTGATCTTCCCGTAGTTCGGGCGGTATATACTTTAATCCCAAAGTTTGATAGATTTCCGCTTCATCCCGGCAATATTGGGGTTCCGCGTTCCCTTTCGGAAATAAGCCGTATTCATTTACCTTAAAACCCTGTTCTTTGGCCAAATGGCGTAGAGTCGTATTATGTTCCTTACCCCCGGTAAAGTGTTGAAGGGCATGAGCATATTCGGCGGGTTTTACCAGCCGTAAATCAGCTCCAATTCCCGATTTTAGAATCACCGAAATTTTGGTATCCCCACGGGAAGTGATTTTATCAACTTGCGGCAGTTTTACAAAACTGTCAACCACCGCCCCTGGAGTATCGGTAGCCGCAATAAAATCGATATCATGGACCACTTCTTTAAATCGCCGCAAACTGCCGGCCAGTTCGATTTTGATCACTGCTGGATTTTGGGCTAGTTCGTTCTTAATACTTAACCCGATAGTCCAGGCTTCATGCCATAAATATTGCCCTTGGTGATCCCGGACAAATTGAATCCCAGCCAAAATCTTCTCTTGAGTCTTGACCCCGAGGCCCACCAAACCGGCCAGTTTATTCGCCAGACAAGCTTTTTCCAATTCGTCGATGCTTGATATGCCAAGTACCGAATAAATTTGATTGATTTTTTTCGGTCCCAGGCCGGGAATCCGCAAAAATTGCAATAAACCGGGCGGGGTAGCCGCTTTTAATTTCTCGTAATATTCAATGGTTCCGGTGGTGACCCCCTCGGTAATTTTTTTAACAATCGCCTCGCCAAAACCCGGGATGTCGGAAAGGCGTTGTTCGCGAATCAGAGTGGGTAAATCATCATTCAAATTTTCCAGAGTCCGGGCGGCGTTGTAATAAGCCCTGGTCTTAAAGGGATTATCACCTCCCAGTTCGAGCAGCAGTCCGATTTCGTTAAAAATCCGGGCCAAGTCGTGTTTGTCCATTTAAATCACCGCTAAAACTTTTTTGATATTCTACAATCTTTTTTAGCAAATCGGGGAGAACAATGTTCTCCCCGATCAAGTTTCTTAATCCATTCCCATACCCATTCCGCCGGGCATTCCACCGCCACCGGGCATCATGGGAGCGCTTTCTTTTTCCGGAATTTCGGCCACCAAAGATTCGGTGGTTAACAGCATCGCCGCGATACTGGCCGCATTTTGAAGCGCACTCCGGGTGACTTTGGCCGGATCAACAATACCGGCGGCAATCATATCCTGGTACTCGCCGGTTAAAGCGTTAAACCCTTTTCCGCGTTCCATGTTGCTCACCTTCTCCACAATGACCGAGCCTTCAAGTCCGGCATTGTTGGCAATCCAACGCAACGGATCCGCCAAAGCTTTACGGACAATGGAAACTCCAGTGGCAACATCACCAGCATCCTTAATATTATCAAGAATTGGAGCAATTTGAAGCAAAGCAACTCCGCCGCCCGGGACAATCCCTTCTTCAACAGCGGCCCGGGTCGCCGATAAGGCATCTTCGATCCGGTGTTTCTTTTCTTTCATTTCGGTCTCGGTGGCGGCCCCCACTTGAATTACCGCCACCCCGCCGGATAACTTGGCCAGCCGTTCCTGAAGTTTTTCCCGGTCATAGTCCGAAGTGGTATTTTCAATCTGCATTTTAATCTGGCTAATCCGGTTCTTAATTTCTTGGGAACTCCCTTTGCCGTCCACAATGGTGGTTTCATCCTTGTTAATCTTCACCTGGCGAGCCGAACCCAGCATTTCCAGAGTGGTATTTTCCAGGGTCAAGCCCACTTCTTCGGAAATAACCTGCCCGCCGGTTACGATGGCAATATCGGACAGCATCTCCTTCCTCCGGTCACCAAATCCGGGAGCTTTTACGGCCACTACATTCAATACTCCCCGGAGTTTGTTGACCAGCAGCGTAGCCAGAGCTTCCCCTTCCAAATCTTCGGCAATGATTAACAACGGTTTGCCCCGCTGGATAATCTTTTCCAAAATCGGAAGCAAATCTTTGATTAATGAAATTTTTTTATCGGTGATTAAAATGAAAGGTTCATCCAAAACAGCTTCCATCCGGTCGGAATCCGTGACCATATACCCGGAAACATAACCGCGATCAAATTGCATCCCTTCCACAACTTCCAAGTTCGTTCCCATAGTCTGGGATTCTTCTACGGTAATTACGCCGTCTTTGCCGACCTTCTCCATGGCTTCGGCGATGAGTTTCCCAATTTCTTCATCGGCGGCGGAGATAGCCGCGACATGGGTAATGTCTTCCTTATTGTTCACGGGTTTACTTATCTTCTTAATCTCTTCCACCACTACACTAACTGCTTTTTCAATTCCTTTTTTCAAAATCATCGGGTTCGCCCCGGCCGCCACATTCTTCAAGCCTTCACGAACCATGGCTTGAGCAAGCAAAGTAGCGGTGGTCGTACCATCCCCGGCAACATCATTGGTTTTGGTGGCAACTTCCTTCGCGAGCTGAGCGCCCATATTTTCGAAGGGATCTTTCAATTCGATCTCTTTAGCGATAGTAACTCCATCATTGGTAATCGTCGGTGAGCCGTATTTCTTTTCCAGTACTACGTTTCGGCCTTTCGGACCCAAAGTTACCTTAACGGCATCCGCCAGGGTATTTACGCCACGTTCTAAAGCGTGACGCGCATCTTCACCAAATAACAGTTGTTTACCGGCCATTATTTCACCTTCCTAAGATTTTAATTTTAATTAAACAATCAAAATACACTGTGAAAATTTTGTTCATACCTAATTTACTGGTTTACGATACCGAAAATATCTGTTTCCTTGATCACCATATATTCTTCTCCATCCAGTTTGACCTCGGTACCGGCATATTTGGCAAACAAAACCTGGTCGCCAACCTTCACATCCAAGGAAGCACGTTGTCCGTTATCCATGACTTTTCCCGGTCCAACCGCTAAAACTTTCCCCATGTACGGCTTTTCTTTGGCGGTATCCGGTAAAACTATGCCACTTTTAGTACGTTCTTCACTTTCCATCACCTTCAAAACAATTCTTTCACCCAACGGTTTAATATTCATAACAAACCCTCCTTTCACGCTTCAGCGTTCCTTTTTTGTTAGCACTCATTATAAGTGAGTGCTAATCCTCGTAATTGATTGTATAAAATTACCTGTGGATTATCAAGATGCCAAAATACCCATTCATGTTTATTTTTATTCATTTACGACGATTGTAATCAATTAAATTAATATTCCCCGGTGGCAGCTCATATTACACCATATTCTGGCCGTTTTTAAATGTTCTTCCGTCCCCAAATGTTTTTCCCATACATGATTTGAATGTATTCGTCTAATTATAATATCAAATCATGTTACCGGATACATTAAAACCCATGCTGGCCAGCATGGCCGAACCATTTGACTCACCCGAATATACTTATGAAATCAAATGGGATGGATATCGCTGTCTGGCATTTTTAACCCGGGAAACCCGCTTACAAAGCCGCAACCAGAAAATCATCTCCCATGTTTTCCCGGAATTGCTCAGCTTGCACCGGAAAGTTAAAACATCGGATTGTTTGCTGGATGGTGAAATTGTCGCCCTGCGGGATAACCGGCCCAGCTTTTCGGAACTGCAAAAGCGGGCTCAATTACGAAACCCGCAACATATTAAAGCCGCCGTAAATTCGATTCCAGTGGTTTATGTGGCTTTTGATCTGCTATATTTTAACGGAAAACCGGTTTGTAAGGAACCCATTGAAACGCGCCGCTCACTGTTAGCGGATCATTTTACCGGCACTGACGAATTGATTCTGGCAAATTTCATTGAGAATCAAGGTATTGCTTTTTTTAACGCCATTGCTGAGCTGGAATTGGAAGGTGTTATCGCCAAACAAAAGGGAAGTCTTTATTTTCCCGGTAAACGAGTCAAAAATTGGCTAAAATTTAAACGGAAAAAAACCGGTACTTTTATTATCTGCGGCTACTCATTGCATTCCACCAGCCGGGGTAATTTGAGTTCTCTCATTTTGGGCGCTTATGAAACCAATCAGTTAAAACCTTTCGGATTGGTCGGAACCGGATTCACTTTATCGGAGCTGGATACTCTCCAACATGAACTGGTAAAGATCACTTCCCCTATCTGTCCCTTTACCGGCGCTGAACTCGAACAAAAAAACGTTCACTGGACAGACCCATTCATCGTCTGCGAAGTTGAATACTTGGAACTCACTGATGAACACAGCTTAAGACATCCAAGCTTCAAACGGTTCCGCCCCGATTTAAAACCGGCCGATTGCCAGTTTGACTAAATTTCTCAAGATATATACCATACCAGTATAAGGACATAAATAATGGAAATTGTAAAAAAACATCAAGGGGCTTTTATTCTGCAATACATTATACACTATTTGCCATACGCCAATTAAATGCCAGCCATCATTGAAATCAACAACTACAAAATTCCTGTAAAAAATCCGGACAAAAAATATTGGCCGGCAGAAGGATATACCAAGTCGGATATTATGAAATATTATGCCGCGGTATGGCCATATCTAGCTCCCCACTTGGCCAATCGTCCGGTCTCTTTGGTCAGGTACCCGGAAGGGATTTCCGGCGAACATTTTTACCAGAAAGACGTTCCCGAACCGCCTGCATGGGCTAATTCAATATTGATAGAATCCGGCGAACGGTTCATCAACTATATTCTCATCAATAATCTTGAAACATTAATCTGGTCGGTAAATCTGGGATGCATTGAGATTCACCCCTGGCTATCTACAACGAAAAGCTTGGACTTTCCTTCATACCTGATCTTCGATCTTGATCCGATGGCCCCGGCCGGCTTTGAAGATGCTATAAAAATCGCCAAATTCGTGAAAGTCATCCTGGATGAATTTAATTTGCAGGCATTCCCCAAAATTTCCGGAGCCACTGGAATCCATATTTACCTGCCGTTGCAAGCCCGTTATACTTATAGACAAACCAGCCGGTTCGTTAAAAATATCGCCGATATCATCATCAAAACCTATCCTCAACTCGCCACCAATGAACGTAAAGTTTCCGAGCGGGGTGGCAAGGTATATATCGACCATCTTCAAAACTTAAAAGGAAAGACCATTGCCTCGGTATACAGCTTACGCCCCTTCCCCAAAGCCCCCGTTTCCATGCCGGTTTCATGGGAGGAACTGGCAGACTGCCATCCGGCCATGTTCACCATCCAAACCGCCCCGGCCCGGCTCAATAAAAAAGGGGATTTATTTAAACCCCTTTTGGAAACTGCACATGTACTGCCGGAAAAATTAAAGGGTGAAGATTAAAAGTAAAGGGTAAAAAAACGCGATAAGCATCATTTATACCCCCAAGCTCCATACTGCTCCATATACCACTAATGTTTCATACGCGGATCAACCCATAAGCTCAATTCAGCAATTAACGGCAGGTGATCGGAGACGTAATTGTCGACGATTTGAAAATCAACCAGGCCAAGCTCGGGGGTTACGAAAATATAATCAATTATCGAACCGATTTTTCCGTCTTTACCCCGGAAAGTCCCCTGGGTTACGCCACTGGTTTCCTGAACATCAATAAAACTACTTTTGACAAGCCTGACAGATTCATCATCAAAACGCCCGTTGAAATCACCGGTAATAATTAACGGTCCATCAATGGGATGGGTGGCTTGCAGCATCGCTGAAACCTGTTGAATCCGGTCGGAGATGGACAGGCCCAAATGAACGGTAATAAAATTAATGCGGAAACCGTTAACATTGACTTGGGTAAAAACGAAACTCCGCCGTTCCAGATCTCCCGGCAATTGATCAGCCCACATTAAATTAATCGGGTATTTACTTAAGATTAAATTCCCAAAATACCCTTTATTCCGGGCAAGGGAAACCGAGTAGGAAGAAAACATTCCTAATCTGAGCGCTAACTCGCCCGGCAGATCCTGAAACCGGCTCATACTCGACCAACAGCGATCCACTTCCTGAAGGCCCACCAGATCAGGATTAACTGAGGCAATAAACTTCACCAGCCCATCCAAATCATATTGGCCGTACCAATTAATGGCGCTATGGATATTCAGCGTTAAAATTTTCAATTTAATGGTTCCCATAAGCTCACCCGGCTCAGTAATTTCCGGCGCGCAATCTTGGGCGCCAACCCTCACGCTTACCGTAAAGAAAAGCCCTAAAAATGCGGCGCTTATGATCATCCATATTTTACAACGACTCAATTCATTCCCTCATTTTGGGTCAAGATTGAAAAAATATGTGGATAGCCCACCACGATGAGTTCCGGCAATTTTTCTTCCCGGAACGGTAACGCCGCCACCGAAACCAACTCGCCGTCAAATGGAAGCGCGGCGCCTACCGGTGTTAAAGCATTGTTTTTCCAGATAAAAAAGTTGACTTTGCCGCCGGATGACGCGGTTACCAGCCGGACTTCCCCGGGAAAACCGGCGACAATCATGGAATAAACCGCGCTCCCCACCGCTTTCTTAGCGCAACCAAGTTCTTCCAATTTGCTTTCAGCCAGGCTGAAAATGTGGAGATTCCCGGGAGCAAACCGTTCCCCCTCATCCACTATAATTTCACTTTTCCCGTCACCATCCAAATCTCCGGCGGTAATACTGCGAATATTCCCCAACAAGCCTGATTCCGCCAGTAGAACCGGCATATCATCATTTAACTGCCAGACTTGCACAAGGCCGTCATAAAACTTTTTAGCCACTTTACCAATCCGGGCGAGGATCAATTCATCCCGCCCGTCACCGTTTACATCACCACCGGCAACGCATAAAATTTTAGTGAAATTATGTAGTTCTTGTTTGGCCAGCGTTAAACCTTCTTTATCCGCCTGGTAAAAATATAGGTTTTTATTGGTAACCGCTAAAAGTTGCGGTTGTCCGGAGTTGAATTTTCCGGCGCTAACCCATAACACGCTAAGGTTTTCAAATAGATTCGGGCTTTGCCACTGAGCCACCGGTTTAAAATCCGGAGATAACACCAGTTGGGAAATGAAAAACTCCTGGGTGGTATAATTTTTTCCGGTGACGATCAACTCCGATTGCCCGTTTCCATCCAAATCCGTAGCCAAAACCTGGTGAATACTTTCCATCATAAATTCCTGTTCCTGAAAAACCACTTTATATTCCGGCGAATAAGCCGCAATTTGCATAATCAACAAAAGTATGACGAAGAATATCCATCGTGAAGTCGCAGATAACATCGCTAATCTCATCGATAACCCCTCCCGGAAATGATGATTCCTATTATATTTTCGAGATTGGCCAGTGTTTTCCTTCATAAACCATCATTTAAGTACCGTTTTGTCCAAATCGAACGATATACCGATTTGGTTTAAAGTTGGAGAAAAATAAACAAATCATTTTGCATATAAGCCTGAATTTAAGGCAATATTATAAGAGTACTTTCGCTAAGAACTAGCGTAGAAAGGGGGATACTTATGACCCGAGAGGAATTGGCGGGAAAAACCAAAGTAGAATTAACCGGAATCGCCAAGTCTTTAGGAATAAAAGGAATTTCTAAACTTACCAGGAATGATCTCGTGGAGCATATCCTATTGCTTGACCCTCCGTTTTCTGCCAATCCTGAACAAGAAAAGGAGATATATCAACAACTGGAATGTACTTTGCCAGGGAATATGCCTGGTTTAAATCCACCCCCGTTGCCTGAACATTTAACCGGGGTTGCCGTCTTGGAAAGACAAGAACAAGAGATCCCTCAAGATTACAATGATACTCAAATCCTCTTAATGGTCCGGGATCCGTATTGGCTATACTCCTATTGGAGTGTAAGCCAGGAAACCCAGAATTGGATCTCGGAAACTATCAAAAACTGGGAAGAGATTTCATTGGTCCTCCGGGTATATGATATTACCTATTGTACCTTCGATGGTACTAACAGCAACTATTATTTTGATATTAATATCAACCCGGGCGCAAACAATTGGTACATCCATGTTGGCGGTCCCAACCGCGCCTTCTGTGTCGACCTTGGCTTTATGCAGGATAACGGCTGCTTTTACACCATAGCCCGTTCCAATATCGTCAATACTCCCCGGGATAATGTATCGGAAGTCATTGATGAGGAATGGATGGTTATCGAATCGGATTTTCAAAAACTTTACCAGTTAACTGCCGGAACGAGTAACAGTTCAGCGGCATTAGTCGAGTCTTTAATCAAACGTCTTGAACGCGAAATGGGTTCGCAAGCTATCAGCAGCATGGCAAGCCCCAGTAAATTACCGCCACGGGAGCGTAAATTCTGGTTTTTACTGAATACCGAATTAATTGTCTACGGCGCTACCGAACCCGATGCCACGGTAAAAGTGCAGGGCCAACCCATTCAATTGCGGCCCGACGGCACCTTTACCTTACGGTATGCTTTGCCGGATGGAATTCAAAATATCCCGGTGGTAGCCCAATCGAGTGACGGGATCGATACCATCACGATTACTCCCACGGTCCAAAAACAAACCCATTATGAACCGTAAATAATTATTATGAAAGCAAACTGCTCCAGGAACGGAAACAAACACTCAACGGAGCGGATTCATACTTTCGATGCCTGTTTATAATTAATATTTGTACTTCCAAAAGATAAGTTTATAATTTTGAAAGCGTTTTTCAAGTGAACAAGGTTTATTATCTCGAAACTTGAGAATAATTTACCTTGTTCAATATAATGATAAGGAGAAATTACCATGGAAAAGGGATATTTGGCGTTAGTTTTGCATGCTCATTTGCCTTACGTACATCACCCGGAATTTCCCGAGTTTCTGGAGGAAGATTGGTTTTATGAAGCGGTGACTGAAACCTACATACCGCTACTCCGTGTATTTCAAAATCTGAATGATTCGGGAATCCATTACCGGCTGACCATGAGCCTATCGCCTCCCCTATTATCCATGTTTAAAGATTCACTATTACAACAGCGCTATCTGCGAAAAATCGAAAACTTGATCGAACTCGCCGAGAAAGAAGTGGAACGGACCCGCTGGCTGCCACAATTTCAGGAAATAGCCATAATGTACCGGAATCATTTCCGTTTCTGCCATTACTTTTTCGCAGAAAAATATCGCTGTGATCTTACAATGGCCTTTAAAGAAGCCGAAAATTCCGGGAATGTAGAGTTTACCACCTGCGGCGCCACTCATGGGTTTATGCCGTTAATGCTTAACCAGAATGCCGTCCGCGCCCAGATTCATTTAGCCGTTCAATACCACACTAATATTATGGGCCGTAAACCCCGGGGTATCTGGCTCCCAGAATGTGGTTATCAGCCGGGCATTGATAATATATTGCGCCAGGAAGGCATCCGTTATTTCTTTACCGATGCCCATGGTATTCTACACGCTTCCCCTCGCCCCAAATACGGTGTATTTGCTCCTCTCTATTGCCCGTCGGGCGTGGCTGCCTTTGGCCGGGATCTGGAATCCTCCAAACAGGTTTGGAGCGCTGATGAAGGGTACCCTGGTGATTATGATTACCGTGAATTTTACCGGGATATCGGTTACGATTTGGAGTATGAGTATCTCCGGCCTTACCTCCCGCCCAGCGGCATCCGGGTCTTCACCGGTATAAAGTACTACAAGATTACCGACCGGACTTTGGATAAACACCCCTATAACATTTGGCAAGCCCGGGAGAAAGCCGCTACCCACGCCGGTAATTTTATGTTCAACCGTGAAAAACAGATTGAACACCTGGCCGCGTTCCTTGATCGTAAACCTATCGTGGTAGCCCCTTATGACGCTGAATTATTCGGCCATTGGTGGTATGAAGGACCACAATGGCTGGAATTCCTGATCAGAAAAATCACCTATGATCAAAATACTGTGAAACTTACCACCCCTGGCGATTACTTGGCCATGTATCCCAAAAATCAGGTATCCACCCCATCCATGTCCAGCTGGGGCTATAAAGGCTATAATGAGGTATGGCTGGAAGGAAGTAACGATTGGATATACCGTCATTTAAACAAAGCCGCTGACCGAATGGTGGAACTGGCTGAAACCCATCCCAATTCCGGCGGTGACCTGCGCCGGGCTTTGAACCAGGCGGCCAGGGAACTGCTCCTGCTGCAAAGCAGCGACTGGGCTTTCATCATGAAGACGGGGACGATGGTAGATTATGCAGTACGAAGGACAAAAACTCATATTAACCGGTTTAACAGTTTATATGAACAGATTAAGTATAACCGGATTGATCAGCAATATTTGGCTGAGATAGAGGAGAAGGATAATGTTTTCCCAGAGATCGAGTATGAAATTTACCGGTCGGATTATGCCAAAGTGGTGGCGACACCGGCGTAAATGGAAATTTAAAAAAAGACTAATCAGTTGCCGGATTAGTCTTTTTTATTTCTACACCAAGAACCGGAATCGATTAATTAACTATTCATAGTATTTCCGGCCTATCTTTCATCGCCTGTAACTCATTAAAATACTGCCCCACATGATAGCCATCAATCAGCGCATGATGACCTTGAACCGACAACGGCATCTTTATCTTTCCACCTTCTTCAAAATATTTCCCCCAGGTGATTCGGGGAATACTATCCACCGGGTTCATATGGATGGGATGGGCAACACTGGTGAACGATATCCAGGGGATGCATGAAATGTATAATAAATCATCCCGCCCCGGTTCATCCTCGAGACTGATCTGATTTCTGGCGGCTTCAATAGCTCTTGAAGTACTTGCTTTAAATTGCTGATAATCTTCCAGATAATTCACCGTGCAAAAACTGAATACTCCTTTCGATGTCATGGCCGTAAACGACGGGTGGATCATCTCATGCTCGACGACTTGATTTTCTCTGATCCGGTAACGAAATTCCGGAATTCGATTAGCGGTTTTAACAACAACATATAAACACGAAATAAAGAAGGGAAGGCCGTTTTCTTTAATGTATCGATAAAATCGGGTGATGTCAAGATTGGCGCTAATGCTGAAGTGGGGATAATCCAGTCCCTTGAAAAAATGATAATGATCTTTTCGTTCCCAATTATCCAAATCAACGATTTTCAATTCCAAAAACCTCCTTTAATACAGCATAGAAAATCATAAAAAAATCCATGTCATCTGTAACCCACGTCAAATCGCGATCACGCCTCCAACTGTTTTAAATGATAGAACTCGCCGCGCAGCTTTTCCAATTCTTCAAATGTTCCAAGTTCAACGCAGGTACCGTTTTTGATGACCGCGATCCGATTCGCGTTACGAATGGTTGAAAGGCGGTGAGCCACGATAAAGGTTGTCTTGCCTTGAATCAACTGCTT